>NZ_RZRW01000365.1:0-5983 GCF_003998745.1 Mesorhizobium sp. M7A.F.Ca.US.014.04.1.1
TGTTGACGGCGATGTCGAGCCCGCCGAATTTTTCGACCGCCAGATCGACAAGGGCCTTTGCGTAGGCTTCGTCGCGGACATCGCCGGCAAGCGCGATGGCGATGCCATCGGCATCCGCGATTTCGGCGACAAGCGCGTCGAGCTCGGCCTGGCGGCGGGCGGCGACGATGACCTTGGCGCCTTCCTCCGCGAAGAGTTTTGCCGTGGCGCGGCCGATGCCGGAACTGGCGCCGGTGACGATGGCGATCTTGTTTGCGAGTGCGAACATTTTTGCATCCTTTTCTTCGCGCCGGCTTGACCGGCAGTTGGGATGCTTGGTCGCAGATCGAGGCCAGGCGAGCCACCCGATACCCGCCAAGATGCTGGAAAGCGCCGACGCGCCGGATGCGTCTTTTTCACCACGGCGCAAAACGGCAAGCGCCGTCGCAAACAGCGCAAGGGTGGAAGCGCTGTTTCGCTAGTGATACACCTCGCGCGCCGGGACCGACTGAACGCCGGCCGCCATTCGCGAAGCCTTTTTGGGGCGAGGTTGGGACGTTGAAGAAATATTCGGTATTCGCCATCGCCCGTGAAGCCATGCGCGGCCACAAGGGCTGGGAAGAACAGTGGTCCTCGCCTGAGCCCAGGAAAGAATACGACGTCATCATCGTCGGCGCCGGCGGCCATGGCCTGGCCACCGCCTATTACCTCGCCACGGTTCACGGCATCACCAATGTCGCGGTGCTGGAAAGGGGCTGGCTCGGCGGCGGCAACACAGGCCGCAACACCACCATCATCCGCTCCAACTATCTCTATGACGAGAGCGCCGGCATCTACGACCATGCACTGAAGCTGTGGGATGGGCTGAGCCAGGAGCTCAACTACAACGTCATGTATTCGGCGCGCGGCGTCATGATGCTCGCGCACAATGTGCACGACGTGCAGGTGCTGAAGCGCCACGTGCACGCCAACCGGCTGAACGGTATCGACAATGAGTGGCTGACGCCGGAGCAGGCGAAGGAATTCTGCCCGCCGCTCAACACCTCCAGGGATGCGCGCTATCCGGTGGTCGGTGCGGCGCTGCAGCGGCGCGGCGGCACGGCGCGCCACGATGCGGTTGCCTGGGGCTATGCGCGCGGCGCCTCGGCGCGCGGCGTCCATATCATTCAGAATTGCGAGGTCACCGGGGTCAAGCGGGCGGCCAATGGCGCGGTTTTGGGCGTCGACACGACGCGCGGCTTCATCGGTGCCAAGAAGGTCGGCGTCGTTGCCGCCGGCCATTCCTCAGTGATCATGAACATGGCCGGCGTGCGCATGCCGCTGGAGAGTTATCCATTGCAGGCGCTGGTGTCGGAACCGGTCAAGCCGGTGGTGCCCTGCGTGGTCATGTCGAACACGGTGCACGCCTATATCTCGCAGTCCGACAAGGGCGAGCTGGTGATCGGCGCCGGCACCGACCAGTATGTCTCCTATTCGCAGACCGGCGGCCTGCACATATTGCAGCACACGCTGGACGCCATCTGCGAGATGTTCCCGATCTTCACGCGCATGAAGATGCTGCGCTCGTGGGGCGGCATCGTCGACGTCACGCCCGACCGCTCGCCGATCCTGGCCAAGACGCCGGTGCCCGGGCTTTATGTCAATTGTGGCTGGGGCACGGGCGGCTTCAAGGCGACGCCGGGCTCGGGCCATGTCTTTGCCCACACCATCGCCAAAGACGATCCGCATCCGATCAATGCGCCCTTCACCATCGAGCGCTTCCGCACCGGCCGGCTCATCGACGAGGCGGCGGCGGCGGCGGTGGCGCACTGATGATGGCTGGGATGGCTGTCGCGATGCCGCTGATTCTGGCGGGGGAACACGTGCTGGCGGGGGAACGGGGCATGTTCCATTTTCCGTCGGCTGACGAAGTGCGCACGCAACCGATCAGCCGCACCGGCAACGAGACCGTCTGGCCGTTTTCGGTCGACGACGGCACGCTGGCCTGCGTCTGGAGCGGCGGCCAGCGGGTGGTGATGTTCTTCGAGGGACGTCCCGAAGGGCTTGACGAAGACGAGACATTCCAGCCGCGTCAAGTCATCGTCACCACCGATCCGATGCAACTCACTCTCGGCAACATGGCGTCGCGCGATCTGTTTCGTCCCGCTGCAAGCGTGGAGGAACGCATCCGGCTCGTCGCGCCGTTCGCGACCCTGGGACAGAAGCTTTGCGATCAACCGGCGGGCGCCCGCGTCGGCCACGGCGAATTGTAGGAACGAACAAATGCTTCTCATCCGCTGCCCCTATTGCGAGGAAGAGCGTCCGGAACTCGAGTTCCGCAACGCCGGCGAGGCGCATATCGCGCGCTCGGCCAATATGGCCGGCGAGAGCGACGACGATTTCGAAAAGTTCTTCTTCATCCGCTCCAACCCCAAGGGCATCATCTATGAGCGGTGGCGGCACATGCATGGCTGCGCGCGTTTCTTCAACGCCGTGCGCGACACCGTCACCGACAGGTTCGTCATGACCTACAAGGCCGGCGAACCCAAACCCTCCAAGCTGCCAGGAGTTGGCAAATGAGCGGCGCGTCGTACCGCATTTCCGGCGCCGGCCGCTTCAGCCAAGCCAAGACCGCGCGTTTCAGCTTCGATGGCCAGTCCTATGCCGGCATCGAGGGCGACACGCTGGCCTCGGCGCTGCTCGCCAATGGCGTCCATCTGGTCGGCCGTTCGTTCAAGTACCACCGTCCGCGCGGCATCCTGTCGGCGGGCGCCGAGGAGCCGAACGCGCTGGTCGAAATCAGGCGCGACGCGGCACGCAAGACGCCGAACGTGCGCGCGACTGTGCAGGAGCTTTATGACGGGCTCGAGGCGCAGTCGCAGAACCGCTGGCCGTCGCTGTCCTTCGACGTCGGTGCGGTCAACGACATCGCGTCGCCGATGTTTTCGGCCGGCTTCTACTACAAGACCTTCATGTGGCCGAAGGCGGCATGGAAGAGCCTGTACGAGCCCAAGATCCGCGCCGCGGCCGGTCTTGGAGTTTCCCCGGACCAGCCCGATCCCGACCATTATTCGTCACGCTATGCGCATTGCGACGTGCTGGTGCTGGGCGGCGGTGCGGCGGGCATCGCTGCGGCATTGGCAGCGGCGGAGACCGGCGTGCGGGTCATCCTCGCCGACGAGCAGGCCGAGTTCGGCGGCAGCCTGCGTTTCGAGAGCGGCGCGAAAATCGACGGCCAGGACGGCTTTGCCTGGGCGCAAGCTGCCGTGGCGAAGCTCGCCGCGATGGACAATGTCCGCGTGCTCCCGCGCACGACGGCGTTTGGCTATTACGCGCAGAATTTCGTCGGCCTGGTCGAGCGTGTCAGCGATCATCTGAAGGCTCCCGGCCACGATCTGGCGCGCGAGCGGCTGTGGCAAGTCAGGGCCAAGCGCGTGGTGCTGGCCTCGGGCGCCATCGAGCGCCACATGGTGTTCGCCGACAACGACCGCCCGGGCATCATGCTGGCGGGTGCCGCGCGCACCTATCTCAACCACTATGGCGTCGCGGTCGGCAGGAATGTCGGCGTCTACACCGCCAATGATTCCGCCTATGCAGCGGCGATCGACCTGAAGAAGGCCGGCGTCAACGTGGCGGCGATCGTCGATCTGCGCGACAATCCGACCGGACCGGTGATCGACGAGGCGAGGGCGCTCGGCATCGAGGTCAATTTCGGCCGCGCGGTGATCCGCGCCGGCGGCAAGCTGCGCGTTTCCTCGATGACGGTGCAGCCGAAGAATGGCGGCGGCGAACGCATCATTCCAGTCGACGCGATCCTGATGTCGGCCGGCTGGACGCCGTCGGTGCATCTGTTCTCGCAGTCGCGCGGCAAGGTCGCCTTCAACGACGAGACCAAGCGCTTCGTGCCGGGCACCTATGCGCAGGATTGTGTCTCTGTCGGCGCCTGCAATGGTACCGACGGCCTATCGGCGACGGTCGACGAGGCCTATGCCGCGGGCGCCAAAGCGGCCAGGGATGCGGGCGCGAAAACCGCCAAGGGTACGAAGCCGAAGGTCGACACCTCGGAGAGCTGGTCGCGCGGCATGCTGGGTGCGGCTCCTGGCGCCGGGCCGGACACCACGGTGAAGGCGTTTGTCGACTTCCAGAACGACGTCACCGCCAAGGATATCCGCCAGGCGGTGCACGAAGGCATGCGCTCGATCGAGCACGTCAAGCGCTTCACCACCAACGGCATGGCCACCGATCAGGGCAAGACCTCCAACATGCACGGCCTGGCGATTGCCGCCGAGATGCTGGGAAAGCCGATCCCGGAGGTCGGCCTGACCACGTTCCGGGCGCCCTATACGCCGGTGACCTTCGGCGCCATCGTCAGCCATGCGCGCGGGCCGCTGTTCGACCCGACGCGTAAAACGGCGATCCATCCCTGGGCCGAGGCGCAAGGCGCGGTGTTCGAGGATGTCGGCCAGTGGAAGCGCGCCTGGTATTTCCCCAAGGCGGGCGAGGACATGCATGCTGCTGTCGACCGCGAATGCGTCGCCGTGCGCAAGACTGCCGGCCTGTTCGATGCCTCGACACTGGGCAAGATCGAAGTGGTCGGGCCGGATGCGGCCAAATTCATGGAGCTGCTCTACACCAACCCTTGGGAGAAGCTGGAACCCGGCCGCTGCCGCTATGGCATCATGCTGCGCGAGGACGGTTTCATCTATGATGACGGCGTCGTCGGCAGGCTGGCGCCCGACCGTTTCCATGTGACGACGACGACCGGCGGCGCGCCGCGTGTCATGAACCACATGGAGGACTATCTCCAGACCGAGTTCCCGCATCTCAATGTCTGGCTGACCTCGATCACCGAACAATGGGCTGTCATCGCCGTGCAGGGACCAAAATCCCGCGACATCATCGCGTCGCTGGTCGAAGGCATCGACATGTCGGACGAGGCGCTGCCGCATATGTCGGTGCGCGAAGGCAAGATCTGCGGCGTGCCGACGAGGTTGTTCCGCATGTCGTTCACCGGCGAGCGGGGCTTCGAGGTCAACGTGCCTGCCGACTATGGCCAGGCGGTCTGGGAAGCGCTTTGGGCCGAAGGCCAGAAGCATGGCGCCGCCGCCTACGGCACCGAGGCGATGCACGTGCTGCGCGCCGAAAAGGGCTACATCATCGTCGGCCAGGACACTGACGGCACGGTGACGCCGAACGATGCCGGTCTCGACTGGGCGGTCGGCAAGAAGAAGACCGACTTCGTCGGTATCAGGGGCATGGCGCGGCCCGACCTGGTCGCCAAGGGCCGCAAGCAACTGGTCGGCTTGAAAACGAAAGACCCAAAGGTGGTGCTGGAGGAAGGCGCGCAGATCGTCGCCGACCCCAAGCAGGCGATCCCGATGAAGATGATCGGTCACGTCACCTCGAGCTACTGGTCGGAAAATTGCGGCCGCTCGATCGCGCTGGCGCTGGTCGCCGGCGGCCGCGACCGGATGGGCGACACGCTCTACGTGCCGATGCCGAACGGGGTGATCGAAGTGGAGGTTACCGGCATGGTGTTCTTCGACGAGACGGGAGGGCGCCTCAATGGCTAAGGCCGCTGCAAGGAAGACGGCTCCGGCTGCATCGCCTTCGGTCGAGCGCCGTCCGGCGCTGGCTGGACGCAGCACCACTGCTGCCGCCGTCAAGGTCGAGGTGCTGCCGCCGGCCGAGCGCATTTCGCTGCGTGCGCCGGAGGCTTCGGCCGCAGCGCTTTCGAAGGCGCTCGGCGTGACCTTGCCGAAAAAGCCGAAGACATCCTCCTCGAAGGGCGGGCGCACCGCCTTGTGGCTCGGCCCCGACGAATGGCTTGTCATCGATGAAGCCGGCAACGATCCGCTGGCCGATTGGGCCGGGGTTGCCGCTTTGCACTCGGCGGTCGGCATCTCGCATCGCAACATCGCGATATCAGTGACGGGCGCGGGGGCAGCGGCGACGATCAATGCGGGCTGCCCGCAGGATCTGTCGCTCGACGCCTTCCCGGTGGGCGCGACGTCGCGCACCATCC
>NZ_RZRW01000366.1:0-5948 GCF_003998745.1 Mesorhizobium sp. M7A.F.Ca.US.014.04.1.1
CCGTCAACACCTCGGGGGATCGGTCGACCGGCATCGTTGCCCAATCGATCGGCGGCGGCGGCGGCAATGGCGGCTTTTCCGGCGCTGCCAGCTTCGGCGCCAGTGTGGGTGTCGGCGGCAGTGGCGCAGGCGGCGGCGATGCCGATGCCGTCACGCTGCGCACGGCTGATGGCGCGATGCAATCGATCACCACGGACGGCGCGGATTCGGCCGGCGTCATCGTGCAGTCGGTCGGCGGCGGCGGCGGCAATGGCGGCTTTTCCGGCACACTGTCGGCGATTGCCGGCTTCGGCATTGCCAGCTTCTTCGTCTATCTGTCGAGCTCGTCGTTCATCCTGATCGACCATTACGGCCTGTCGCCTTCGGTCTACAGCGTGTTCTTCTCGATCAACGCGGTCGCCTTCATCGGCATGTCGCAGATGACGGGGCTGCTGGCCGAGCGCTTCGGCCTGAGGCGCGTGGTGCGCGTTGCGGTGACCGGCTATGCCACGACGATGGTGGTGCTGTTCGCGGTGATGGCGACGGGCATCGACCGGCTCGACGTGATGGCGGCGCTGCTGTTCGTCGGCTACGGCTTCCTTGGTCTGGTCATTCCGACCACGTCGGTGCTGGCCATGGAAGAGCATGGCCAGATTGCCGGCACGGCGTCAGCGCTGATGGGCACGCTGCATTTCGCCATCGGCGCACTGGCCATGGGTGTTGCCGGCGTGTTCTTCGACGGTACGCCGCTGCCGATGGTGGCCGGCATCACGCTCTGCGCGGTGATTTCCTTCACGCTGGCCAAGGTCACGCTCGGCCGCTCTCGCGAGGCCGTCGAGGCGCCGGCCGAGTAGTAGACTTTCGATGAGAACGAAGGGGCCGGCTCATGCCGGCCTCTTTGCCATTGGGCGCGGACAGTTCCGTCCGAAAGGCGTTGACGACGCCCGGTTTCGGCTGTAGCAGCGATGGTCATGATGATCGCAACGGCTCTCGTGGTGGTAGGAAAGCGCATGGGCAGGATGGTGTAACCATCCGGCGATAGCCACCCATGCGCGGTAAACAGGCTCCTGACGGGGCCTTTTTTTATGCCCGAAATCCGGGCGATGCCCCGTCAATCATCCTCATCACGCAATACACCACGGATCAGAACCATGACGGGCGAGAACCCTATTCAAACCGCGAGCAAGCGCATGACAGGCGCGGAGATCGTTCTCCATGCACTCAGAGACAATGGCGTAGAGCATGTCTTCGGCTATCCTGGCGCCGCCTTGCTGCCGATCTACGACGAGATATTCCAACAGGATGACATCAAGCATATCCTCGTGCGCCATGAGCAAGGTGCGGGCCATGCCGCCGAAGGCTATGCACGGTCTACGGGCAAGGTCGGCGTCATGCTCGTCACATCCGGTCCAGGCACGACAAATGCGGTAACGCCACTGCAGGATGCGCTTATGGATTCGGTGCCGATCGTCTGCCTGACAGGACAGGTGCCGACAACGCTGATCGGCTCCGATGCCTTTCAGGAATGCGACACGGTCGGCATTACGCGGCCCTGCACCAAGCACAATTCGTTGGTCAAGGACGTCAACGAACTGGCGTCAACGATCCACAGGGCTTTTCACATCGCCAAGTCCGGACGACCGGGACCTGTCCTCGTCGACATGCCAAAGGACGTCCTGTTTGCCACCGGCGTGTACACGCCGCCCTCGGATGCTGCTGCACTGAAGAGCTGTCGGCCGACGGTGGAGAGCGACATCAACGAGATCGGCAAGGCGATAGAGTTGATGGCCAATGCCCGTCGTCCAGTCATTTATACCGGCGGTGGCATCGTCAATTCCGGCATGGAGGCATCGAGACTGCTGCGGGAGCTTGTCGAACTGACTGATTTCCCGATCACCTCGACCCTCATGGGGCTTGGCGCATATCCGGCATCCGGCAAGAACTGGCTGAAAATGGTCGGCCTGCACGGATCGTACGAAGCGAACATGGCCATGCATGAGTGCGACGTTATGCTCTGCATCGGCGCCCGCTTTGACGATCGCGTGACTTCGCGCGTGGAGGCTTTTTCACCGAGCTCAAGGAAGATCCATGTCGATATCGATCCGTCCTCGATCAACAAGACCGTCCGTGCCGACGTCGGCATTCAGGGCGATGCCGGCAAGGTGGTGGACAGCCTGGTTCGCTCATGGCGTGCGCTGCCGCAAAACCCTGACAGAAGACGCCTCGACGAATGGTGGAAACAGATCGCGCGCTGGCGCGGGCGCAACTCCTTCTCTTACGAAATGAGCAACGAGGTGATCATGCCGCAATACGCGGTCGAGCGTCTCTACGCGCTGACGAAGGATCGCGACACCTACATTACGACCGAAGTTGGCCAGCATCAGATGTGGGCGGCCCAGTTCTACGGTTTCGAAAAGCCGCGTCGCTGGATGACGTCGGGCGGCCTTGGTACGATGGGCTATGGCTTGCCGGCGGCATTGGGCGTGCAGATCGCGCACCCGGAAAGCCTTGTCATCGATATTGCCGGCGACGCATCTGTCCAGATGACGATGAAAGAGATGTCGGCGGCGGTTCAGTACAATGCGCCTATCAAGATATTCATCTTGAACAACTCTTACATGGGCATGGTTCGCCAGTGGCAGCAAATGCTTCACGGAAACCGCCTGGCGCATTCCTATTCCGAAACTTTGCCCGATTTCGTCAAACTGGCTGAAGCGTTCGGTGCGGTCGGCATACGTTGTGAGAAGCCGGCCGACCTCGATGATGCGATTCAGGAAATGATCGATGTAAACCGGCCGGTGCTCTTCGACTGCCGTGTTGCCGAACTCGCCAATTGCCTTCCGATGATCCGGACGGGCAGAGCCCATAATGAGATGCTCTTGCCCGGCGAGACCTTCGCCAGTGCAACCGATGAGATCGGCCAGGGACTGGTATAGACCCCAGAGCGGGATGCATTCGAATTGAATAGTGCATCCCGCTCGATTGCGTCCGACTTCAAGGCTACACCCCGGTTTGCGCCAGCACGAAGCGCAGCCGCGCCTCGACGGGGGCCAGCGGCAACGGAACCATCTCATAGCCCAGTTCCGTATAGACGCCGACCAGCGCATGGTGGGTACGCTCGGCCTCGTCGAGCGTATGCCTGCGCTCTTTGTCCTGCGCGAAGATCTCCGGCCAAAGCGGGGCGACGAAGACGCGCCGATGATAGCGGAAGCGCTCTGCGGCAGCGTGGGCGTGTTCGGGTATCGGCAGGCCGCTCAGGCTGAGATAGCCGAGCGTGTCCGGAACGCCTCGATCGAAAAAAACAGGACGCCCGGTCTGTTCTAGCGCAATTTGATACGAGCGCATCTCCCATGACAGCATCAACTCGGCAAACAGGGCGCGATCGTGCCAGGGCAAAGCGGGTCCGCCAATGGCGGACTGGTCGCGGATAATACCACGCCCGGCTTCGACCGAGGCGGCAAAGCCTGCCCGGCGCAGGGCTTCGATCAAGGTGGTCTTGCCGGAGCCGGGACCGCCGGTCAGCACAAAAAAGCGATCGGAATCGTTTTGCATGTTTTGTCCATGGAGAGGGAGCACGCGGCAGGGCGCGTTCGCGGCGGAACTGCCGTCGCGCATGCTGGATATCCGAGGAGGGGAGAAGTGGAGGTTTCTGTTGCCAGGTACCTCCGAACCCCGCCTAGAAGTGCGAACCTCTAGGGCTTGATTTGAAGCTATCGCACCGCTTACGCGGCGAGACGTGCTTCCGCATAGTTGTCATTTGCAACTACAGGTTTAGCCCGATGACGGTGGTACCATGCCGGGCAAAAGTACGATCTTTACACCTTCGTCGATCCTATTTCGCCCCCAGCAAAAACCGCTCTGTCGTCAACAGCGGCTTTTGGTGGAGGCGCCGGGTACCGCCCCCGGGTCCGAACGGCTTATTTCATCGCCCATTTATCGCCATAGTCGGTCAAGCCGACAAACCGAATATAGGGGGCGATCGCAGGAAATGAAAGGCCGCAATGGCACTTTGTCCCCGTGTCAAAACCGCAAGTCCGAAGGGTTGACTTGAGCGCGGTCTCAACCGAAGCTTTGCCCCGGTGAGGAGTTACCGACATAGCGCACAAGTTGCAGCAGCGCGCCACAGCCCTCATCGATCGGATCCGTGGCGCCGACGAGGGGAATTTTGATGGCCGACTATCTTGCAGACGTGAAGAAATACGATGCCTCGGCGAGTGCCGACGTGGTCGACAAAATCGTGAAGCATCTTGGCATTGCGCTTCGGAACCGCGATTCCTCGCTGGTGTCTTGCACCGATCCGAAGGAACTGGAGCGCGTCAAGGCTGGCTGGGTTGCCAAGAAGCTCGGCATATCGGACGACAGCAAGGCCGACGCTTCGATCGAGAAGGTCTGCAAGGCGATGGCCGCCGACAACACCAAGAACCGGGTTACCTTCTACTACCTGGTTGCCAAGGACCTGGGTAAACTCGGCTCCCTCTGACGGCCGCGCTTCAATTCGCCGGGCTGGCGCGGTCCATGCGCCAGCCGGTGATGTTGTTGGGGACTGACTGGCTTCGGGCATAGCTTGCGCGCTGCTTTGTGGTGTTCGATCGCCCGTCTGTCAGTTATGATGGCTGGACAACCGAATCGAGCCGGAACCGATGCGCCAGTATCTCGACCTCCTGCAGCACGTGCTGGACAACGGCGCCGACCGCGGCGACCGCACCGGCACCGGAACGCGCTCCGTCTTCGGCTACCAGATGCGTTTCGACCTGGCGCGCGGCTTTCCCGTCACCACAACCAAGAAGCTGCATCTCAAGTCGATCATCCATGAGCTTCTGTGGTTCCTGGCCGGCGACACCAACATCAAATATCTCACCGACCATGGCGTCTCGATCTGGGACGAATGGGCCGACGAGAATGGCGATCTCGGCCCGGTCTACGGCAAGCAGTGGCGTTCCTGGCCGGACGGCCATGGCGGCTCGATCGACCAGATCGCGAATCTTCTCAAGGAGATACGCAGAAATCCTCAATCGCGGCGGCTGATTGTTTCGGCATGGAACCCAGCCGAGGTGGAAGCGATGGCGCTGCCGCCCTGCCACTGCCTGTTCCAGTTCTATGTTTCGGAAGGGCGGCTTTCCTGCCAACTCTACCAGCGTTCCGCCGATATCTTCCTTGGCGTGCCGTTCAACATCGCGTCCTATGCCCTGCTGACCTTGATGGTGGCGCAGGTGACAGGGCTGAAACCCGGCGATTTCGTCCACACACTTGGCGATGCGCACCTCTACTCGAACCATTTCGAGCAAGCACGCGAACAGCTGCGGCGCACGCCGAGGACGCTGCCGACGATGTGGATCAATCCGGAGGTGAAGGACCTCTTCGCCTTCCGTTTCGAGGATTTCCGGCTGGAAAACTACGTCGCCGACGCGTCGATCAAGGCGCCGATCGCGGTCTAAGGCCGCAAATTTCAGTCGATGCCGACCATCACGTCCGAGGCTTTGACCACGGCATAGGCCTGCTTGCCCTTTTCGAGCTTGAGATCGGCGACGGCCTCGTTGGTGATCGAGGCGGTGACGATGGCGCCGCCGCCAATGTCGATCCTGACATGCGAGGTGGTGGCTCCCTTGACGATCTCGGCGATCGTTCCCTTGAGGACGTTGCGGGCGCTGATCTTCACCGGAGTTTCCTTTCCAAGGTTTCTTTTCCCGGTCTTACCAAAACAATTGGTGTCGTACAGACGCTTTCATGAGGCGCCGGGCCTTCCCTTGTTATATTCATACGGATATATCGGTCAGCAGGCTTCGAGCCGGCCGGATTTCAAACCAGGGAGAGTTTTCCATGACGCGCACAGGTTTTGGATCTAGGGCGATCGCCATTGGCGGTTTGGCTGCGGCGCTGATGGCAGTCGTGCCGGCAGCGCATGCGGAAGACAAGGTGGTGGTGTTTGCCGCAGCCAGCCTCAAGGACGCGCTCGACGCGGTGAACAAGGC
>NZ_RZRW01000367.1:0-5892 GCF_003998745.1 Mesorhizobium sp. M7A.F.Ca.US.014.04.1.1
CTTGAAATTCCAAGGCGAGCCGTCCTATTTACGCGGCTTGCGGCGCGGGTGGCCGGGCTCGATGTCTTGCCACTCAGTTTTGAACAATTCTAAACTAGCTTCTAAGAAGACGCTCGCCCTGCGTCAAGGCCAGAGGAAACGTTCCAGGCACCGCGCATTCGTATTACCTAGTGGAGTATTTTATGCCTGAGGTCATTTTCACCGGTCCTGCCGGCCGCCTGGAGGGTCGCTACCAGCCTTCCAAGGAAAAGAGCGCGCCGATTGCCATCGTCCTGCACCCGCACCCGCAATTCGGCGGCACGATGAACAACAAGATCGTCTACGACCTCTTCTACATGTTCCAGAAGCGGGACTTCACCACGCTTCGCTTCAATTTCCGCGGCATCGGCCGCAGTCAGGGCGAATTCGACCACGGCACCGGCGAGTTGTCGGACGCTGCCGCGGCGCTGGATTGGGTGCAGTCGCTGCATCCCGATTCCAAGAGCTGCTGGGTCGCCGGCTACTCGTTCGGATCCTGGATCGGCATGCAGCTTCTGATGCGCCGGCCCGAGATCGAAGGCTTCATCTCGATCGCGCCGCAGCCCAACACCTATGATTTCTCGTTCCTGGCGCCCTGCCCGTCATCGGGCCTGATCATCCATGGCGATGCCGACAAGGTGGCGCCGCCGAAGGATGTGCAGGGCCTGGTCGACAAGCTGCACACGCAGAAGGGCATCACCATCACCCAAAAGACGTTGCCCGGCGCCAACCATTTCTTCTCCAACGATGCCGACCTGCTGCTCGAGGAATGCGCCGACTATCTCGACCGCCGGCTGGCCGGCGAATTGTCGGATCCGCGGCCGAAGCGGCTGAGATAAGCAAAGAAAGCAGGGACGGCGATGTACGAACCTCCTCATTTCAGGGAAACGCGGCCGGAAATCCTGCACGGGCTGATCCGGACGCATCCGCTGGGCCTGTTGATTTCCAACGGACCCGATGGGCCGGTCGCCAACGCCATCCCGTTCCTGCTCGACGCGGAAATCGGGCCGAACGGCAGGCTGCGCGCCCATCTGGCGCGGGCCAACCCGCAATGGCGCCTGTTGGCCGACAATCCGGCGTCAACCGTACTGATCGTCTTCCAGGGCAGCGATGCCTATGTGACGCCGTCCTGGTACGAGACCAAGCGCGAGACCGGCAAGGTGGTGCCGACCTGGAATTATGCCATCGTGCAGGTTCGCGGCACCGTCAAGGTGATGGATGATCAGGACTGGCTGGCGCAGCAGATCGCCGATCTGACCGTCTCCCAGGAAGGCGCCCGCGCCGCGCCCTGGGCGGTGACCGATGCGCCGGAGCCCTTCATCCAGTCGCAGATCAAGGGCATTATCGGGCTGGAAATCGAGATCAGCGAAATCCACGGCAAGTGGAAGGTCAGCCAGAACCGGCCGGTCGCCGATCGCGTCGGCGTTGCGCAAGGGCTCGAACACGAGGACCACCGGTCGCCCGACATGGCCGGATTGGTCAGATCCTATGGCGGCCTGGACGGCGTCTAGCTGAATTGGCGGAATGTAGCTTGGAGGTTGGTCATGACGACCAAGCGGGAATTTCAGAGCGACGCCTTTGAGGACCATAGCGCGGTCAGTGACATGGTTCGCGCTGGGACGATCAATAAGCAGACACTACGGTCTTTTGAGGTCTGTCGGTCCGGCCCATCACCGTTCGCGAAGGAAATTAAGGCGCGCCAATGAGCACTGATGAAGCCGAGCCTTGGTGAAGCCCAGCCCGGCCAAATAGAAATCGGGTCATTGCCCTGTAAAAACCTTATCTTTATTAAAATATTTGTCTATGTTGTAAATTGCATGAGCATTACCTTGTGCGGCGGCCCTTTTAAACCAATCATGAGCCACCTCTCGCTCGGACGGCACTCCAAGACCTTTAAGATAGGCTACTCCAAGAGTGTTTTGTGCTTCCGCGTTTCCTTGGTCCGCCGCCTTTGTCGTCCACTCGATCGCTTGCATGAAATCCTGCGGCAGTCCGTAGAATCCGCCGCCATAACTCTGGCCCAACTGTTCCTGAGCCGCAGCATTCCCGTTTGCTGCCGCTTTCTTCAGCCATTTCACGGCAGTGTCTTGGTTGGCGGTTACACCATGCCCAGTAAGGTACATGGCGGACAGCATCGTTTGTGCATACGCTGAGCCCTGCTCCGCGGCCAATAGGTACCATCTGGCCGCTTCAGAATAGCTCTGCGTTACGCCGTTCCCCTCGAAATACATGGCAGCAAGAGCCGCTTGAGAGTCCGCAAATCCACTCTCGGCGGAGAACGCAATCGACTTCAGCGCCTGTACCTTGTCGACTTCAATTCTCAGATTTGGCGGTGAACTGGGAGTTCCGCGTCCTGTCAAAAGCAATAGGCCAAGATTGTGATTGGCCAACACGTCGCCATGTTCCGCAGCCCGCCTGAACCACGCGATGGCTTCGGTGTAGTTCGTGGCGGTGAGTGTCCCCTCTAGGAAATTCACTCCCAAATTATATTCTGCGCGGCTGTAACCGCGCTCTGCGGCCTTCCTTGTCCAAAACAGAGATTTCTGCCGATCGAGTGTTACTCCTCGACCGGTTCCATAAAGATTGCCCAACCAAGTCTCCGCGTCGGGGTGCCCTTTCTCGGCCGCTTTTTGGAACCATTCGAAAGCCTTGACGAAATCCGCTTTAACTCCGAGTCCCAGCAGAAAAACGACGCCAAGCCGGTTCTGCGCGTCGGCCGACCCCGTTAGCGCAGCCGCCTGCAATTCCTGCAGGGTCATATGGTCGACCTGGACTTGCCCCTCCTTCGTGTCAACGAAGGGCGAGGCGTTCGCCATCTCTCCGCCAGCAACAAATGCCGCCAGCAGCGCTCCTACCACCATTCGCGATCGTCGTACCATTGTCCCGCCTTGCCGTCCGGTTATCGCAACGACTTTCCTACCCATGGCATCATCGGCCCGTCAAATTCCTTCTCGGCCCAATCAGCCAAAACGTCTTCTTGCGGACCGGCAAGCCCGAAGGCATCGGCCGGAAGATGAAGCCGAGCCGGGCAAAGACCAGCCCGCAGGCAAGCGCGAAACCGCAGCCAAGGCCGAAGCCGGCGACGGTGTCGCTGGGATAGTGCGCGCCAACGAAGATACGGGTCGAGGCGATGCAGGCGGTGATCGCCAGGGCGATGTACCAGCGCCGCGGAAACAACAGCAAAGCGACCCCGAACACCGCGCCCATTGTCGTACCATGGCCGGACGGAAAGCCGGCGAAGCGCGCATCGAAAGCGAAGGGGTGCAGGGTCAGCACGCCAAAGTCCTCGTAATAGAGCGGGCGAGCCCGGCCAATGGCATATTTCAGCACATTGACGGCGATCCCCGACAGGCCGGTGGCGCACAGCACCAGAAAAGCCAGGCAGGTCCAGTTGTAGAGGAGCATCAGCGAGCGCCGCGACAGGCTTCGCCAATCCGTCAGGTTCGCGGCGACAAGCAGAAGCACTGAGGGAATGATATACCAGCCTCCCAGGCCGAACTGGGTGAAAAAGTCGGCAGTCCGGGCAAATCCCGCCGACCACTTGCCGTGAAGCATTCCGGCCGGAGTGTCGAGACGAACAAACGCCGACGCCGTCAGCAAGACCCAGACCAGCACCCAGACCGACCACAAAATATTCGGGTATCTGGCCGGCCGGGTGGCAAGGCGGCTTTTGGCGATCTGCATCGTATCGCGAAAGTTGTCGAGCGACCGGCGCCCTATGCCAAGGAGCAGGCTCGAAACGGGCGGGCGTGATTTCACCAGCATAGGAAATTCGACCCCATTGTTGCCGTCATGGGCATCGGCGAGCCGTCACTGGCTTACACGATAGAGGCCGAGCGACAGTTTGTCTCCCGACGAATAGTTGAGGCCATCGACCTCGGCAACGCGGCTCGCCGACTTGCCTTGCGCCTCCAACAGGCCATTCAGCTTCTGCTCGTCGCCGATTTGTGCCAGCGCCAGCGCGCAGGCCGGATCGCCGAGCAGATGCTTGGCGACGCCATCGACATCGGTCAGGACGGTCTTGGTGCCGACCAGGAACACCAGGCTCGGCTCGTGATATTCCGCTGAGGCGAGCACCGTGGTGTCGCAAGGCCTGTTGGCCTGGACTGCCGCCTCGATCGCCGGGCTCAGCCAGATCGGCTTCAGCGAAGGCGCGATGACGCCGAACAACAGCCCATAGGTAATGCCGGCGCAAACCGCGATGGCGCCGATGCGGGAGAGCGGCACTTGCAGCTGTCGCGAAAAAGCGAAATACCCTGCCGCCAGCGCCGCCGCGGCGGCCGGGATGCTCCACCAGGAAAAGGAGCCGGTGAGATAGATCGGCGCTCCGACGCAGACCGCCGCCAGGCCAAGGCTGACCACGACAAGACCGAATGCGGTCGACCACCACAACCAGTCCTGCCAGCGCCTGAGCGGCGCATTGGCCTCCTGCGGCGACAATGTCAGCAGCCAGCCAATCAGCAGCGCCATGCCGGGATAGGCCGGCAGGACATAGTGCGGCAGCTTGGTCGGGATCAGCTCGAACACCAGCCAGAACGGAATATACCAGGCGAGGCAGAAACGCAGCCGGGGATCGTCGCGCAGACGGTTGAGGGCCTGGAGCCCGGCGCCGACCGCGATCAGGCCGAACGGCCACATGAACAAGGAATAGGTCAGCATGTAGAAACCGGGCGGCAGGCCGTGCGATTCCTCGCCCGAGGCGACCTTGGCCATCATGTCCTTGCCGACGGCATCGCTGAGAAAGGTGCCGCCGCTCTTCCAGGTGATGAGGGCAACCCAGGGCAACACGATGAGCGCCACCAGAGCGACACCGCGCACGAGCTTCAGCTTCAGGAGCCAGCGCCAGTCGCGCTCGAAGGCAAACAGGGCGGCGACCGTGAGCAACGACAACAGCGGAGCCACCGGCCCCTTGATAAGAATTCCAAGGCCTTGAGCGGCCCAGAAAATCCACGGCAGATGGGCGGCTACCGGTTCGTTGCGGCGCGCTGCCAGATAGATCTGGGCGAGCGCGCCTTGCGCCGCCACGCAGCAGGCCAGCAGCATGGCGTCGGTCTTGGCGTCACGGCCCTCGAAGGCGGTGGCGAAGATCGCCGCCATCATCAGGCCGGCGGCGAGACCGGCATTGGCCCCGAACAGCTTGGTGCCCGTCCAGGCGATGCCGACGACGGCCAAGGCAATGCCAAGCATGGAGACGAGGCGGTAGACCCAGATCGGCGCCGCCGCCCCCTCGCCGCTCAGCGCCACGGCCGCCGATTGCAGCCAGTAGATGCCGATCGGCTTCTTGTAGCGCGAGGCATCCTGAAAACGGATGTCGACATAGTCGGAGGTTTCGACCATCTGCTTGGTAGCCTGGACAAAACGGGATTCGTCGCGGTCGATGGGTGGAAGGCTCGCCAGTCCACTGAACGTCATCAGCACGCTGAACAGAAAGAGAAAGAGATAGTTCCTGTTCATCGCGGAGCTTTCCGGATCTGATCTGCGGGATGGCCCCGTCGCGGCGCCTCAGGCCCTGCCCTGCGCGGCGCCTCAATACGCCAGCCCAAACGACGAAGCAAGGATTCGCAACGCCATCCGCGCGGGCTGCAAACCGGAAACCACTTTTGCTGATCGCTGGACCTTTGTCTGGCGCGATCAGTCGCAAAACCGGAAACCACTTTTGCTGATCGCGCTTGGATGCTAAACGCCCGCGTTCATGCACGCCTGAGCCACAGCGGCCGGACGCTTTCGGGAATAGAAAAAATGCCTGCCTTCAAATCGGATTTCCTGCGCACGATGAGCGAGCGCGGTTTCATCCACCAGACTTCGGATGATGCCGGTCTCGACAATATCTTCGCCAAGGAGACGGTGACCGGTCTGCTGCAGCCAGTGCAGCAT
>NZ_RZRW01000368.1:0-5878 GCF_003998745.1 Mesorhizobium sp. M7A.F.Ca.US.014.04.1.1
ATCTCTTCGGCCGATTTGCCGAGTGTCTGCAGATGGATCTCCGGGGTTTCCGGCGCTTCATAAGGGGAATCGACGCCGGTGAAATTCTTGATCTCGCCATTCAGCGCGCGCGCATAGAGGCCCTTCGGATCACGCCTGGCGCATTCCTCGAAGGGCGTATCGACGAACACCTCGACGAATTCTCCGTCGGCCATCAATTCACGTGCCATGCGCCGTTCGGCGCTGAACGGCGAAATGAACGAAACAATGACGATCAACCCGGCATCGGCCATCAAACGCGCCACCTCGGCGACGCGGCGGATGTTCTCGACGCGATCGGCATCGGTAAAGCCAAGATCGCGATTGAGACCGTGACGGACGTTGTCGCCGTCGAGGATATAAGTATGACGGCCGGTGGCGAACAGCTTCTTTTCGAACAGGTTGGCGATGGTCGACTTGCCGGATCCCGACAGCCCGGTGAACCAGAACACGGCGGGCCGCTGGTTCTTCATGTCGGCGCGCACGCGCTTGCCGACATCGAGCGACTGCCAATGGATGTTTTCGGCACGACGCAGCGAGTGCAGGATCATGCCGGCGCCGACCGTGGCGTTGGAGATGCGGTCGATCAGGATGAAGGCGCCGGTTGTGCGGTTTTCGGCGAAGGGATCAAAGGCGATCGGCGTCCGCGTCGAGATGTTGCAGATGCCGACTTCGTTCATTTCGAGCGACTTGGCCGCTTCATGGGCAAAGTCGTTGACGTTGATCCGGTATTTCAGATCGGTGACGGTGGCGCTGGTCTGGTCGGTCTCGGTGCGCAGGATGTAGGAGCGGCCCGGCAGCAGCGCATGCTCGTCGAACCAGACGATGTTGGCGGCGAACTGGTCGGCGACCTGCGGCCGTGCGGCAGGCGAAACCAGCATGTTGCCGCGCGAGATTTCGACTTCGTCGTCGAGGACGAGCGTGACGGCCTGTCCGGCAGCCGCCTGGGCGAGATCGCCGCCATACGAGACGATCCGCTTGACGCGCGAGGATTTGCCCGACTTGGCGACAACGACCTCGTCGCCGGGCGCAACCGAGCCGGAAGCGACCGTGCCGGCAAAGCCGCGAAAGTCGAGATTGGGACGATTGACATACTGGACCGGGAAACGGAACGGCAGTTCGACCATCGCTTGGTCGACCGACACGGTTTCGAGATGCTCGATCAGCGTTGGGCCGGAATACCATTCCATGCTTTCCGACCGACGGCTGACATTATCGCCATAACGGGCCGACATCGGGATCGGCACAATGGTCTGGAAGCCGAGATCGCGCGAGAATTGCCCGTAGTCTTCGACGATCCGGTCGAAAACCGTCTGATCGAAATCGACAAGATCGATCTTGTTGACGGCCAGCACGACGTGGCGGATGCCGAGCAGCGAGGCGATGATCGGATGTCGCCTTGTCTGGCGAAGCACACCCTGCCGGGCATCGATCAGCACGATCGCCAGGTCGGCGGTCGAGGCGCCGGTGGCCATGTTGCGGGTGTATTGCTCGTGACCAGGTGTGTCGGCGACGATGAATTTGCGCTTCGGCGTGGCAAAGAAACGGTAGGCGACGTCGATCGTGATGCCTTGCTCACGCTCGGCCTCGAGGCCGTCGACCAGCAGTGCGAAATCGATGTCGTCGCCCGTCGTGCCATGCTTGCGCGAATCGCGTTCGAGCGCGGCGAGCTGGTCCTCGAAAATCTGCTTGGTGTCGGACAGCAGGCGCCCGATCAGCGTCGACTTGCCGTCATCGACCGAGCCGCAGGTCAGGAAGCGCAGCAGCGACTTCTTCTCCTGCGCCGCCAGATAGTCGCGAACGCCGTCGGTGGGGGCGAGGCTCTTTGCCATGATGTGGCGCATGGTCAAAAGTACCCCTCGCGCTTCTTCTTTTCCATCGAGCCGGCTTCATCGCGGTCGATCAGGCGCCCCTGCCGTTCGGATGTCCGTGCCGTCAGCATTTCGCCGACGATGGCTTCCAGCGTGTCGGCCTCCGATTCGATGGCGCCAGTCAGCGGATAGCAGCCAAGCGTGCGGAACCGCACGAGCCGGTTCTCCACTGTCTCGTCGGGGCGGAGTTTCATGCGCTCGTCGTCCCGCAGGATCAGCATGCCGTCGCGTTCCACCACCGGCCGTTCCTTGGCGAAATAGAGCGGCACGATGGGGATACTTTCCTGCAGGATGTACTGCCAGATATCCAGCTCGGTCCAGTTCGACAGCGGAAAGACGCGGATCGATTCACCCGATGCGATGCGGGTGTTGAATATCTTCCACATTTCGGGGCGCTGGTTCTTCGGATCCCACACATGCTGGGCATTGCGGAAGGAAAAGATGCGCTCCTTGGCGCGCGATTTCTCCTCGTCGCGACGTGCGCCGCCAAAGGCCGCGTCGAAGCCGTATTTGTCGAGCGCCTGGCGCAGCGCCACGGTCTTCATGACATGGGTGTGGGTGTTCGAACCATGGTCGAACGGATTGATGTTGTCGCGCACGCCGTCTTCGTTGACATGAACCAGGAGATCGAAGCCGAGTTTCTGCGCCATCTGATCGCGAAAGGCGATCATCTCGCGGAACTTCCACGTCGTGTCGACGTGAAGAAAGGGAAATGGCGGCTTGGCGGGATAAAACGCCTTCATCGCCAGATGCATCAACACGGATGAATCCTTGCCGACCGAATAGAGCATGACCGGCTTGGCAAAGGCGGCCGCAACCTCGCGGAATATATGGATGGACTCGGCCTCAAGCCGCTGAAGATGCGTAAGCGCTGTTGTCATGGACCGTGGGCGTTCTTTCGTATTTCCAACAGAAGACCTGCCTCAAATCATCGAGCTTTTGCGCCCGGTTCGAGCCTTGTTTCTGGACAATCTTCCTCGTGCCGGCGTTCTAGCAGATCGCCGTTGTCAAGAACAATGCAAGACTGGCCCGGCCGCACATGGTTCGAGAATGAATTTTCCACAGATACCATCAAACCCGGAAATTCCTGCCCGCAAGCTCAACAACCGAGAAAACGCGGGGAAAATATTGCTTGAATGGCCGGCTACGGCTTTCAAGCGACTTCCCTTGGCCGACCGTCGCCTGCCGCCGATTTTCGGTGGCAATCCACCAGATACACTATCGAAAACGGGGGGCGGCCGCTATACCAGCTTCGGCAGCGGGCAAGCGCGTTATGAGGCATGGGCAATTTCGAGGCGAGCGCATTCAACTTCGCTAAACAAGATCCGCCGCATGACACTTGCCGAAAACAGCGAGCCCGAAAATTGAACCGGCTTTCATCCCTCACACAGCAATTCTCGCCTTCGCGGATCAACAACTACTTCTCCATCCTTTGCTTCTTTTTTCCACCGGTTCTGGGGTCGGTGGTCAGCTTTGTGTTCAATTGCGGAGGCCTTTCGTCCGCCCTGCTGATTGCTTTAGGGAAAAGGCGCTTCAACGCCGACCGGCCCATGATCTGGATGACGGTCGCGATCTATGCCTACTGCGCCGCCAATCTCCTGGCGTCCATCGTCAACAACTCGTTTGTCCGGGATGCGCCGCATCTTATCCCGCTCGTCACCTTCCTGTTTTTTCCCGTGTCCTATTCGACCTGGAGCAACACGCAGAAAACCACGCTTGCCCGCATCGTCGTGCTTTCCAGCATGGCCGCCTGCTTTGTCGCGCTGCTCATGGCCGTCATCCAGCAATATTGGATTGGCGTCAGGGCGGAGGGGGGAGCCGGAAATCCGATCGTCTTCGCAACCGTCGTCTGCCTTGCCGTGGTGACGTGTGTGGCTGGCGCCTTGTCCAGTATTGAGCAAGCCCGGACACCCCTCTTCTACGCGACACTGGCCGGGACGATCGCCGTCATCTATTCCGGCTCGCGTACCATCTGGCTGGCACTGCTGATTGCCGGCATAGCCGTCATGTTGATCAACCGGCACAGGCTCAGGGGCAGGAATGCCGTTCGCCTGCTGCTGCTGCTGGCGGCAGTCGGCGTCGTGATCGCCGCTTCCAGCTTCCAGGCGATATCCGGGCGGGTCGACTTTTTGCGCTCCGATTGGGGTGCGCTTGGAGCTAGCGGCAACTACGACACCTCGTTGGGAATACGTGTTGCGCTTTGGGAGATCGGCCTCAAAGCATTCCATGACATGCCACTGTTCGGGCACGGTGTGGGTGCAACCCAGCTTCTGATCAAACAGGGCTTTCATGAGCAGTTCGCGATGGACACAGGCTTCAACCATTTCCACAACGGCTTCCTGACCGCCTTGGTGCAAGCAGGAATTCTGGGCGCCGTGACGCTGGCAGCGATCTTTATCGTTGCCGCTGGAAATGCCGCCCGGGTCTTGCGAAGCAGCAGCGATCCGAACGAGCGGTTCGGCGCCACCATGATTGTCGTCGTGGTGATCACCTATCTGACGGCCGGAATGACAGGCATCCTGGTCGGCCATGACATTCTGGACTCGGTGCTGATGGTCTTCCTGGTGAGCGGAACATATCTCGCCTCCGGACGTCATGTTCCTTTGCTGGACGAACCGGCACTTGCACCAGTCACGCAAGACCTGTCTCGGGCAAGGCCATGAAGGTTCTGGTCACGGGCGCGACAGGTTTCATCGGGCGTCTTGTCGTGCGCCACTTACGCGAAGCCGGTGCCGAGCTTCGCCTCGCCTCCCGCCATCCCGAGAGGCTTGGTTCGGAGAACGAGACTGTGCCGATGCCCGGCTTCGATGCGCCGGCCGCCGCCTTCCTGGAACTGACCCGGCATATGACTGACGTCGTCCATTGCGCTGGCCTCAACAATGATCGGGGAAATGCAACCGAAGCCGATTACCAGGCGGCCAATGTGGAACTGAGCGCAAGGCTGGCGCATGCAGCGGCGGCCCAGATAAGCGGACGTTTCATTCATCTCTCCTCGATCCGGGCGGTGATCGGCGCGCACGTCAGCGCAACGATCGACGAGGACACGCTTCCTGCCCCACAATGCGCCTATGGACGCTCGAAGCGCGAAAGCGAGATCACGGTTTTGGACGCCTATGCGTCGCATGGCCGCTCCGACGCCGCCGTGTTGCGCCTGCCTCCGGTCTATGGAAGTGGCATGAGGGGAAATCTGGCAACGCTGATGCGCCTTGCCGATACGCCGCTGCCGCTGCCGACTGGTGCCTTGACCGGAATCCGTTCGCTGATGTCTTCCGAGGCCGCGGTGCGAGCAGTGTCGCACCTGCTCAGCCATTCCGGGCTGCTTCGCCCGATCTATGTCGGCGCCGATGTGCCGCCGGTCGCCCTCGACGCCGTCATCGCCGTCTTTCGCAGAGGTTTGGGGCGGCCTGTGCGCCTGATGGCGATGCCGGCCGGGCTGATACGGCCGGTGGTGGCCGCACTCGGCAGGCGGGCGTTCTGGGACAGCCTGACCGCGACACAAATATGCGACCCCGCCCTGCTGGTATCGCAGGGGTGGACGCCCGAAGCCGGCACGCTTGAGCGGCTGGCCGAGCTGGCGCGGCTCAGCAGATCCTGACTTTCTTGCTTGACCATGATCTTTTCATGGTCTGCTCAGCGGTAGAGCGTTCCAAACAGGATCCGAAGATCGAGCCAGAACGACGCGGTGCGGAGGTAGGCAGCATCCGTTTGCGCCAAGAGCTCCGGGTTAGACATGTCGATGCCCCTGATCTGGGCCAGGCCGGTTATGCCCGGCAGCGCCGCCAAAACCCCCAGCCGCCTGCGACACTCGATCAATTCCGTCTGGGTCGGCAGGCAGGGCCGCGGCCCGACCAGGCTCATTTCCCCCTTCAAGACGTTCCAGAATTGCGGCAGCTCATCGAGCTTGAACTTCCGCAAGACCTTTCCAACCGATGTCACGGAATCCGCCGGCGCCTCATGCGAGGGTAGCGACGGCGTCCCGACATACATCG
>NZ_RZRW01000369.1:0-5878 GCF_003998745.1 Mesorhizobium sp. M7A.F.Ca.US.014.04.1.1
TCTACATTCTCGAGGATCTCGACCAGGAAGACCAGGACGAGATCCTGTCGCAACTGCCGTTCACCGAGCGGATCAGGCTGCGCCGCTCGCTCGATTATCCCGAAGAGACGGCCGGCCGCCGCATGCAGACCGAGTTCGTCGCGGTTCCGCCGTTCTGGACGATCGGCCAGACCATCGACTACATGCGCGACGACCAGAATCTGCCCGAGCGCTTCAGCCAGATCTTCGTCATCGATCCGAGCTTCAAGCTGCTCGGCGCCATCGACCTCGACCAGATCCTGCGCACCAAGCGTTCGGTCAAGGTCGAGGAGGTGATGCACGAGACGCGGCACGCCATTCCGGCCACCATGGACCAGGAAGAGGCGGCGCGGGAATTCGAGCAGTACGATCTTTTGTCGGCCGCGGTCGTCGACGAGAACGAACGGCTGGTTGGCGTTCTGACCATTGACGATGTCGTCGACGTCATCCAGCAGGAGGCCGAGGAAGATCTGATGCGCATGGGCGGCGTCGGCGACGAAGAGCTTTCCGACAGCATCTTTTCGACCTCGCGCTCACGCGTTCCGTGGCTGCTGATCAACCTTCTGACCGCGTTCCTGGCGGCGTCGGTGATCAGCCTGTTCGACCGCACGATCGAACACATCGTGGCACTGGCGGTGCTGATGCCGATCGTCGCGGGCATGGGCGGCAATGCCGGCTCGCAAACCATGACCGTCACCGTGCGGGCGTTGGCGACCAGGGATCTCGACATCTACAATGCCGGCCGCATCATTCGCCGCGAGATGGGTGTCGGCTTCATCAACGGCATCGTCTTCGCCATCCTGATCGGCATCGTCGCGGCAGCCTGGTTCCGTGATCCCAATCTGGGCGGGATCATCGCGGCGGCGATGATCATCAACATGTTCGTGGCCGCCCTGGCCGGCATCCTGATCCCGCTGCTGCTCGATCGTTTCAAGGTCGATCCGGCGGTCGCTTCGGCGGTCTTCGTCACCACGGTTACCGACGTCGTCGGTTTCTTTGCATTTCTCGGCATTGCCACGTGGTGGTTCGGCGTGCCCTGAAGGCACGCCTTTTGGCTCAATTGACTTTTACGTAAATGCCGTGCGAGGCTCGCGCGGGGCGCCATGTCGATTCCGGCATGGCATGGGTTTTGGTTCGGGACAGAAGGGTGACGCCGCCATGGCGATCGCCCCGGTGTTTCGGCGTGTGGGAGTGGCAATGCGAGAATATTATTCGATCACCGAGTTGACCCGCGAGTTCGACGTGTCGACGCGGACGCTGCGCTTTTATGAGGACGAAGGGCTGGTGCAGCCGGTGCGGCGCGGCCGCACGCGGCTGTTTCGCCCCTCCGACCGGCAGCTCATTCGCCAGATCATGCGCGGCAAAAGGCTTGGCTTCTCGATCAACGAGATTCGCGAAATCATCCAGATGTACAAGGAGCCGCCCGGCGAAGTCGGCCAGCTCAACCTGATGATCAAGCGCATCGAGGAAAAGCGCGAGGATCTCCGGCAGAAACGCCGCGACCTCGAGGAGACGCTGGCTGAACTCGACCAGGCCGAGGAGTCTTGTGTGGAGCGGCTGGTGGAGCTTGGCGTGAATACGTAGGCAGAGAGTTTGAGGGACAGCGCCCCCCTCTCTCCTGCCGGACATCTCCCCCACGAGGGGGGAGATTGGCCGCTTGAAAGCCAGCTCAAATCCAGCGGCGCACGCGTTTGGCGTAGTCGCGGTATTTCTTGCCGAATTTTGCCGCCAGCACCTTTTCCTCGCCTTCGATCGCCACCTTCTGCGTGGCATAGGCGGCGATGAACGCCAGCGGCAGGAACCACACGATGCCCGAGACAAAGGCGACGCCGATCAACAGCAGCGTGTTGGCCAGATACATCGGATTGCGGGTGACGCCGAAGGGACCCGTGGTGACCAGGTGATCGGGTACAGCGTTGGGGTTGAGCGTGGTCTTGGCCCGGATCATGGTGCGGATCGCGGTGAACCAGAGTGCGGCGACGGCAAACAGCGCCACCCAGCCGGCCGCGAACAGGATATCGCCCAGCAGGTCGCCGATCCAGGGCAGGGGATAGAGCAGGCCCAGTGCGATGCTGACGGCGATGGCGGCGATGTAGATCAGCGGCGGCCACGGTATGAGCCCCGGCTTCGGCTGGTTCTCGGTCATTCGGCCCCTCCCTCCATCAACTTGCTGTCGGTCTTGGCGGTGCACATGCCGGCGAGATCGGACAAATGCGCTTTCCACTCCGCAGTCTGATCGTTGTTGTAGAGCCTATCAAGCGTGGACTCGCCCTCGAGTGTATCGAGCATGCAGACACAGTAGCTCGTACAGAACTCGGTGTCGCGCGACTGCTCGCAGGACAGCTGGCAGGTTTTGAGGAAATTCACCTGCGGGGTTTCGACCTGCGCCGGCATGATCTGCGAGAACAGCCAGACGCAGCCGATCAGCAGCGGCTGGTGGATCAAATAGAAAGCCAGGCTGTGCCGACCGATGAAGACCAGCGGGTTGGCCAAGCGACCGGGCGCCAGATTGGCAAGCCTGGCAAGCAGGCCGGCACCTGCGGCGAGTTTCGTCACCGCGATGCCCGCAAGCACGGCGCCGAACCACGGAAACAGCGGAACGTAGTCGTTGGAGCGCGGATTGGTCGCCGACAGGCCGACCCACCACAGCCATGGGTGATCGAAGGCCTCGAAGCGCAGATAGACGGGGGCGGCGATAACGAGCGCAGCGACGACAAGCGTCAGCAGCGCCGGCAGGCGCAGGAAGGCGAGACCGAGCAGGCTGGCCAGCGCGATCTCGTGCAAGATGCCGAAGAAGATGAAGCCGTCCGGAGTGGCTATGCGGGTGACGACCGAAATCGCGATCGCGGCTCCGGCGACCATGGCGAACCGCTTCCAGAAGCCGTTCCAGCGGATTTGTCGGCCGTGGGCGAGATACAGGCTGACGCCGACCAGGAACAGGAAGGTCGAGGCGATGCAGCGCGCGTAGATCTTCCACCAGCCGAAGGCGGTCAGGCCGGGATCGGTGTAGCCGAAGAACTCCAGATCCCAGGTGAAATGGTAGCTTGCCATGGCGATCAGCGCGATGCCGCGCACGATGTCGATGGCGACGATGCGCTTTGGTCGATCCTGAACGGGTGCGGTCGGCGTTTGGATGCTCATGGTCTCGCATTCTGATTCAGCCCCGCTGGAGGACTATCACGGTTGCCCGGGACAAAAGAAGACCGGCAACCCTGCCGATAGCGCCGGATCAGCCGCGGCATTGGGCCAGTGCCGGAAAGCCTTTGGCCGGCTTCGCTTTTGCCGGATGCACGTCGGTTTCCTCTTATTGGCGCTGAGGTCGCCACGGCAGATTTGACCCGGTGAATCTGCTTCGGGGAAAGCAATGTCCACCCATGTGCGCCATCCGATCTGGCTACCGGCCCTCAAGGCCGCGGACGCGCGCACCTTCGCTTCGCTCTATGCGGTCGAATCCTTCGCCCGCGCCACGGTGTCGAGCGTCATCCCGATCCAGGCTTACGAGATCCTGCACAACGAGCAGATCGTCTCGATCCTCTACACCGTCGTGGCGATGCTCGGCCTGTCGGTGACATTGTTCATGCCGATGCTGATCCGCCGTTTCGCCCGGCGCTGGGTCTACACGGCGGGCGCCTGCCTGCTGGCCATTGGCTCGCTGTTCTTCGTCACCGACACGCTTGCCGGGCAACTGGCCGGCATGCTGTGCCGGGTGATGGGCGCCAGCGCGCTGTCGATCACGCTCAACCTCTACATCATGGACCACATCCGCAAGACCGACTTCATGCAGGCCGAATCGCTGCGCATGGCGTGGTCGATGCTGGCCTGGACCGGTGGGCCGACGCTCGGCATCTTCCTCTACACGCGCTTCGGCGTCTATGCCGCGCATGGCGCGGTGGCCGTGTTCGCGTTAGCCTTGCTGGCATTGTTCTGGACCTACCGGCTCGGCGACAACCCGTCGATCCGTCCCGGCAAGACGCGACCAGCCAATCCGCTCGCCAATATCGGCCGCTTCATCGCCCAGCCCAGGCTCAGGCTGGCCTGGCTGATCGCGTTTGGGCGCTCCTGTTTCTGGACGACGTTCTTCGTCTATGGGCCGCTGTTCATGGTCATTACGGGTGAGGGCAAGCTGGCCGGCGGCCTGCTGGTTTCGGCCGGCAACGCGCTTTTGTTCATGGCGATTTTCTGGGGCAAGGCGGGAAAGCGCTTTGGCGGCCGCAGGACCATGACATTTGCCTATTTCGCCATGTCGGTCGCGCTTCTGGCGGCGGGCTTCGTCGGCGAAACCGTGCCGCTGCTCACCGGCGCCTTCCTGCTCTGCGGCGCCTTCTTCACCATTGCACTCGACGCGCTCGGCTCGACCGCCTTCATGCGCTCGGTGCGCTCCTATGAAAGATCGCAGATGGCGGCAGTCTATCGCACCTATCTCGACTTTTCCGAGCTGACGCCGCCGCTGGTCTATTCGGTGGTGCTGGCCTTCTTCGGCCTGGGCTCGGTGTTCGTCACGCTCGGCCTGCTGGCGGCGGTCTGCGGCTTCGTGACGTGGCGCTATCTGCCGAAATCGCTTTGACCTTCATGGCGCATTCGCAACGGTCGCCGGCGGAATTTGGTTTGCCGGACGCGAGGATTCTGCCTATAGTCGCCGGTGTCGCCGGTTCCATTTTGGAGCCAAGAGGGAATGCGGTAAGGGCGGATTTCGCCCAATGCCGTGGCTGCCCCCGCAACTGTGTGCGGTAGTCCTCTCCATATGCCACTGAAGATTTTTCTTCGGGAAGGTGGGGAAGGACGCTGATCCGTGAGCCAGGAGACCTGCCGGCGACAGGAAACTGACTTCGATGCCCTCGGGTGGAGGGCGAAAGGACAAGACATGACTACCGCTTCCGTCTCCCTCGGCGCTTCCGTCTCCTCGCAGTCGCGCTTCATGCAGCTTGCGCTCGCCGCGCTGCTCGGCATTTTCGTGATGGGCTTTGTCGGCTTCTCGCATATCGATGCGGTCCACAATGCGGCTCACGACTATCGCCATTCGATGGCGTTTCCCTGCCACTGACGAGGGGCTGACATCATGAACCTGTTTCGCAACGTCGTGTTCATCGCGGCGATCGCAGGGCTCGTGGCCGGCGTCGTTCTCGCCTGCATGCAGGCCTATGCGACCGTGCCGCTGATCCTGAAGGCGGAAGTCTACGAACAGGCGGGCGGCGGGCATCACCATGACCATGCCGCTCCGGCAGCAACGGATAGCAATGCCATGAGCACAGCCGCTCCGGCCCCTGCCGAAGCGACTGCTGCGGCGGAAGACGAGGGCTGGGCGCCGGCAGACGGTTTCGAGCGTTTCGCCTTCAGCGTGCTTGCCAACATCGTCACCGGCATCGGCTTCGGGTTGATCCTGGTCGCGGTTTCCGAATTCGCCGGCGGTATCGGTGGTTGGCGCCAGGGCGTGTTCTGGGGCTTGGCCGGCTTTGCCGTGTTCACGCTGGCGCCGGGCCTCGGCCTGCCGCCGGAACTGCCGGCCATGCCGGCCGCCGATCTCACCCAGCGCCAGATCTGGTGGTGGGCAACGGTGGCGGCAACCGCTGCCGGTCTCGGCCTGATCGCGTTCCGCAAGTCGCTGCCGCTGGCGATCCTTGCCGTCCTTTTGATCGTCGCACCGCATGTTGTCGGGGCACCGCAGCCCGACAGTTACGAGACGGCGATTCCGGAAGGGCTGCATCACCAGTTCGTGGTGGCGGTGACCGTGACCAATCTGGTGTTCTGGCTGGTGCTCGGAGCGGTCGTCGGTGTGGTGCGCGGTCGCTTCACCGGCACCGCGACCAGCCTGCGCGACAGCTTTGCCTGATCGCAAGACACTGACCTTTCTCATCGGCGGCGC
>NZ_RZRW01000370.1:0-5873 GCF_003998745.1 Mesorhizobium sp. M7A.F.Ca.US.014.04.1.1
ACAGCACGGAGTGCTTACCAATGAAGAAGACCCTCGCAACCACCGCTGCTCTGCTCGCCTTCCTCGGCACCGCTTATGCCGCGACCGTTCAGGGCACCATTCAGGCCGTCGATCCGACGACCAAGTCGATCACCCTCGACGACGGCAAGATCTACCAGCTGTCGCCCGAAGCGACGATCGGGAAACTGAAGGTCGGCGCCAAGGTGGCGGTGACCGTCGATGACAAGACCGGCATCGTGACGTCGATCAAGAAGGCCTCGTAAGGCGAGGGCATCGTGCGTCGGCAGACCTGCTGACGCAATTTCAGACCCTGTTCCATTCTGGCCGGTCCTCCGGGGACCGGCCATTTTCGTGCCCTTCACCCTCGACGCCAGGCAAACCGCCGTCCCGGCGGCGCCGCTATGGTTTTTGCCAAAGAGCCGCGCTATCCCTTGGCCACCGGGGGATAGTCATGGCCGACGAGCAAAAAGGGTTTCGCCTGTCGCGGCGATTGCTGCTGGGTGCGGCTGTCGTCGGCGGCGCGGTGCTGTGGGGCGGCAACACGGTGGCGCGGCTGGCACGCGGACCTTCGGGGCCGAAGAACGCAGGACGGATAGCCGATATAGACGGCTTCGCGCTGCCTCTGAAGCCGCTGGACAATGCGCCGGCCTTCGATGCGTCACTGCCCTGGTCGGCAAAGGGTGGTGACATCAACGATGCCAGCGGCCTGTCGATGACGCCGGTCTACGGCGTGGTCGAGGTCAGCGGGGACGAGCACATCGCCAAGGCCCTGGCCTTCGCGCGTGCCAATGGGCTGAAAATATCGCTGGCCGCCATCCGCCATTCCATGGGCGGGCATGCCTTCGACGACAACGCGCTGGTGCTCGACCTCAGAAAGTTCAACAGGGTCACCGTCGATGCGGCGGCCAAGACCATGACCCTGCAGCCGGGCGCGCGCTGGCATGACATCCAGAACCTTCTGCATCCGCACTTCGCGGTGAAGGCGATGCAGTCGACCGACATCTTCTCGGTCGGCGGTTCGCTGTCGGCCAATGCGCATGGCATGGACCACCAGGCGGGTTCGGTGGCGGGCTCGATCCGCTCGATGCGGGTGATGCTGGCCGACGGTTCGGTGACGACCTGCTCGCCGACCGAGAACACCGATCTGTTCCGCCACGTCGTCGGCGGTTACGGCCTGTTCGGCGTGGTGCTGGAGGCGACGCTCGACATCGTCGACAACGCCGTCTACCGCACCTCGCGCGAAATCATCAAATCGGACGATTTTCCGGAATTCTTCGCCAAGGTGCTGGAGCCGAACAAGGATATCGGCCTGTTCTACGGCCATCTGTCGACGGCGCCCGGCAATTTCCTCGAGGACATGATCGTCTACCGTTACGACAAGGTGGCCGAGCGGCCGCCGGCCGATCAGCCCGAGATCGGCGAACCGGGATCGGTCGGGTTGAAGCGGGTGATCATCAACCTGGCGAAATGGGGCAGCCTGTTCCAGGAATTGAAGTGGTTCACCGAAAAGACACTGGAGCCGAAATTCGAAAGCTGCACGGTGGCGCGCACCTCGGCCATGGCCGAGGGCGAGGCCTGTCTCGTCACCCGCAACAACCCGATGCACGATTCGGTGCCCTATCTGTTCAACGATCAGATGGAAGAGACCGACATCCTGCACGAATATTTTATTCCGCGTGCCGCCTATGTCGAATTCATCGCGGAAGCGCGCGAGATCCTGCGCAAGCAGACGCTGCCGGTGCTCAATGCTTCGGTGCGCATCGTCCACAGGGAGGATGTGGCGCTGACCTACGCGCCGGAGCCGGCCTATTCGCTGGTGCTCTACGTCAACCAGCCGACCGATGCCGACGGCAATGCCAGGATGCGGGCGCTGACGCGGGCGCTGATCGACGTGACGATCAAGCATGGCGGGCGCTTCTTCCTGCCTTACCAGCTGCATTATACGGCCAGGGAATTGCTGGCCTCCTATCCCGAACTGCCGGCCTTCCTGGCGGCGAAGCGGCAGTATGACCCAACGGAACTGTTTTCCTCGACCTTCTACCGTGCCATCAAGGCGCTGAGCGGGGTGTCGTAAGAAGCAGGAGAACAGCCATGCGGATGGTATCGGCGGCGGCACTCACCCTCATCGCGCTGTGCGCCGGACCGGCCGGAGGCGAGGATCTCAAGGCCTTCAAGCTGACCATCGACGGCGTGACGGTCGATATCGATCCCGGCGAGAGCGCCGATGTGACGCTGCCCGGCGGCAAGCAGAGCAAGGTGACGCTCGCGCGCAACGACTTCGCTACCTTTTCCGGCAGCGATTTTTCCTTCGTCCACCCCAGCGGCATTTCGGTGACCAAGACCGATCTCGGCGATGACATCACGCAGTATCTGATGGCCTCGGCGCTGGGCACGATCGTCGTCGTGCAGGAGTATGGCGCCATGAATCCGGTGTCGCTCAACCAATTGATGCTGCAGGAGATGACCAGGCAATCGGTGCAGGCCGGCGCCAAGCTGACGCAGGGGCCGACCACGCGCAAACTCGCCGACGGCAAGGAATTGACCGGGATCCGGGCCGAGGTGAAGACACGCACCGACACCGCCGATTTCGAGATCGTCGGCTTCGGCCTGGCCGATCGGGGGCTGCTGTTCATCACCCGCATTGCCGGCGAGGATGCAGCGACCGAAAAGCCGCTTGTCGACAAGTTCTGGCAGAGCCTGAAAGTCAGGTTCAGGCCGGACTAGGATCGTGTCTCAGTTTGGATTTCGGCTGGGGTTTTGCGTAACGGCGGCTCAAGTTATTCTGAAGACCCCGGGTTGGAGATCCTGCAGCATGGCGAAGCTCATTTTCAGAATGAACCAGTCACTCGACGGCTATGTCGACCACCAGAAAATGCCGTCGGGCCCGACGATCTTTCGTCACTGGATAGAGCAAGTGCGCAATTTGAGCGGCAGTGTGTACGGTCGCGGCATGTACGAGGTCATGCGCTATTGGGACGAAGACAGTCCTGAGTGGAGCGCGGAGGCGCATGAATTCGCGGCGGCGTGGCGGAGCCAACCGAAGTGGGTTGTGTCGCGCTCTCTGAAGTCGGCCGGCCCTAACGCAACACTTGTCGCGGATGACGTCGAGGCGGTGATACGCGGGCTTAAGGCTAAGCTCGTCGGGGAGATTTCAGTTTCTGGACCAGGCCTGGCACGAAGCCTGACCGACCTTGGTCTTGTAGATGCGTACCAACTCTACCTCCATCCGTTCGTGCTTGGTCATGGCAAGCCATTCTTCGCCGGCCCCCGGCCGCCGCTTCGCTTTGTGGCCAGCGATTTGATTGGCGACGACGTGATCAGGTTGACCTATGTGCCTGCCTGATCACGCGGTCGTCGAACCGAGACGCCAGCGGGCCTACAGCCCCTTCGGCACCAGTCCGGCCAGCCAGTTCACAGAGCGCTTCGCGGCGTCGGCGGTTGCCGAGGCGGCGCGGCCGAGATCGGTCTTGACCACGGCGTAGCCGTTCTTGGTGCGATAGAGCACACCGGTTCCGCCATCGACCACCTGTTCATAGGCAACGGGCCGGGCGGCGTCGGCTTCCATGGCGGTCGTCGGCGAACCGACCGAGACGCTCGGCCGGTGGCTGAGTTCCGGCGGCAGCGGGCTTTCGGTTCTGACGACGCGGCTGGCGGGCTTCAATTCCGGGCGCGATGCGGTCGCGGCCAGCTGCGAAGAGGACGACGAACCCTTCGTGCGGCAAATGCCGGAGACGAGCGGATAGTTGAAATTGCGCTCGTGCAGCATCTGGCTCTTCATCGCCGCTTCGCACTCGGCGACGGTCGACCATTTGGCCGGCGTCTCGCCGATATATTCGCAAAGCTTGGCGTCGCAGTCGCAGCCGACAATGGTCATGGCGACAAGGGCGGTCTTGATCACGGTCTTGTCCCTTCGAGATGCCCCCCGGCAGCCCTTCCATTTCTTCCCATTCCTTCGCGCGCGAACAAGGCGGGATTTGGCCGCGATTGTGGAATGGGCGTGGCGGAGCCCAGGAAATGCCTAATCTTGGCCGGGCGTGACCGAAAGGCCTCAGTAATCGTAGACGTGTTCGAGCCTGGCGCCGGACTTGATCAGCGCCGGCAGCACGAGATGCAGTTTGCGCACGGCAACGATCATGCCGGTGCGGCGCGTGGATTGATCGGCCGGCAGCGGATAGCTGAACAGGATGTGCATGCCTTCGGGAATGGCGATCGTATCGGTGGAGAGCACCGTGGCCATGATCTCGTCATTGCCGCCGATCTCGACGAAGGAGACGCCCTTGTCGATCAGGCGCAGGATCATTTCGGTGAAGACCTGATAGCGCCTGGTGACGAAGATGGTGCCGTCAGCGCCCATGTCGCGTTCGAGCAAGGTGTCGGGCTCGTTGCGCGTGGCTTCGCCGACGGGCCCCTTGGCCCAGACATGGATGTCGAGCAAGGCGGGGTCCATCGTGGCAGCGAGGGCCTTTTTTATCAGGTCGGCATAGCCCTGCTTGATGGTGTCGGCGAGGCCGAACGCCAGCTTGCGTTCGCTGGTGCGGACGGAGCTGTCGCCCGGCACCGGCTGCACGGCAAACAGGCCGGCACGCTTGTCGGCATACGGGAACTGATACCAGGGCACCTGGTCGAGAAACGCGGCATAGTCCGCCGCGACCTTGGCCTGATAAATGTCGGCGGCGGTGCGCTTGGCCGTTGTCGCCTCGGTGATGCGGCCGACCGTGTTCTCATAGGCCCACTGCAATATATGCTCGATCGAGTGGCTGGTGCCGATGATGACCAGCATCTGGTGGTTGGCATAGTTGAATTTGTAGGGAGCGCTGGCGCGGATGACCATGGCGTAGTCCTGCCAGAAGCGGCCGATATAGGACCAGTAGGGGAAGCCGCTCGGCTGGTCCTTGTCGACGAAGCCGGCATATTCGCGTGCGGCGTAGACGATCGCCCATTCCGGATAGGTGAGGAAGGTTGATTCCTCCGGCCGCTGGTAGCCGGGGATCTCGGCGCGGACCTTGTCGGCCAGCGCCTTGGGCGGGGCGCCGTCGGCAATGCCGGGCAGCGGCGTCTTGTCGAGCGACGACGTCGTCAGGAAGCCGTAGCTCAGCCCGGCGATCGGGATGAGGATGACGACGACGATCAGCCAGAGGATCGTCTTGATGAGGCGCTTCAGCCAGCGGAACAGGAACATGCCCGATCAGGCCGTGGCGAAGTGGTCGTGTACGCGCCTGGCTAGCCGGAAGCCGACATAGACGGCGAAGCCGCCGATGACGATGTGCGGCAGGTTGGCGAAGAAGCGGGCCGGGAATTCGATATCGTTGAGAGAGCGGAAGCCGTTGATGAAGATACCGGCATCGAGGCAGCCGGAACCGGTGACCAGCCCGAGCACGCCGTCGAAAAGGTAGACCGAGCCGAACAGCTTGAAATAGAACACTGCCTGGCGGTGCGAGATGAAGGCGGCGGCCAGCGCCCAGACGCCGGAGAAGGCGTGCAGCAGATCATCGTACCATTGCAGCGAGAACAGGCCGAACAGATTGCCGTCGGCATCGTTGAAGGCCGGTATGTAGCCGATGGCGACGACGCCGAAGAATAGGAAGGCATAGGCAACGGCAAGCTTCTGGACGAGCGTCATGAAGTATCCCCCTTCTACAAGCCCATTTGTAAACGCTACTCTGCCGGCCGCCTGACGCGGTTTTCTGCGCTTCCGATGCTCACGGACTCAAAGGTCCGCTGCGCTTCGGTTCTCGAAAACCACGCCATCCGACTCGGCAGAGCGCGTTTTCAAACGGGCTCTGACCAGGCGATACTAACCGATTTTAGCGCGTGGAGAAGCGGAGCTCGCAAGATCGCCGCCAAAGGGCATCGGGGGGCCAAAAAGACAGTCG
>NZ_RZRW01000037.1:0-19397 GCF_003998745.1 Mesorhizobium sp. M7A.F.Ca.US.014.04.1.1
GCGCGCCATTGCACGCTGCCGATCGCCGTCGGCGCGTTGCTTGATTTCCTGAGCGGCGCGGTGCCCCGCGCGCCCTTGTGGATGCGCCGGCTGCGGCTCGAATGGCTGTTCCGGTTGGCTGTCGAGCCGGGCCGCCTGTGGCGCCGCTATGTGGTCGGCAACCCGCTGTTCCTGCTGCGCGTCGTCAGGCAGAAATTCTCGCTTGCGCCCGAAGCCGCGGGAGATACCAAATGAACAGCAGGTTCGTGCCAGGTGCCGCTGTCGAGCCAAGCCCGCTTCGGCAGACACCGACGGCGGCCATCGTGACGGCAAGCTATGCGCCCGATTTCGAGCGCTGTCGCCTGCTGTGCGAGACACTTGATCGCCATGTTTCCGGCGCGGCGCACCATTACATCCTGGTCGAGCATCGCGATGTCGGCCTGTTTCGCCAATTGGAAACCGGCCGCCGCACGGTGGTCGACGAGCGGGAATTGCTGCCGCGCTGGCTGCACGCCTTCGACGATCCGTTCAGCCTGTTTCGCCGGCGCGTCTGGCTCAGCCTGAAGACCCAGCCGCTGCGCGGCTGGCATGTGCAGCAGTTGCGCCGCATCGCCATATCAGCGCATGCATCTCAAGACGTGCTCATCTTCTGCGATTCCGATGTTGCCTTCCTGAAACCTTTCGACTGCGGCGCCTTCTGGCGCGACGACAAGGTGCGCCTGTTCCGCCGCGACGGTGTGCTGGCGGACGAAGGTCATGAGGAGCATCGCATCTGGTCGCGCAACGCCGGCTCGGCACTCGGCATCGACCCGTCCCGGACGTCGAACCATGACTACATCTCGACGCTGATCGCGTGGCGGCGCGACACCGTGCTGGCGATGTGCGGTGCGATCGAAAGGGTCCATGGTCGCAACTGGGTCGAGGTCGTCGGCTCGGCACGCAAATTCTCCGAATGCATGATCTACGGCCGCTATGTCGACGATCTGCTGGACGGAGCCGGCCACTTCCACGGTTCCGAAGAGTTCTGCCGCGTGCACTGGACCGGCGAAGCGCTTTCGGATGACGAGTTCCGCCGCTTCGTTGCCGCCATGGCGCCGGAGCAGGTGGCGATCGGCATGCAATCCTTCATCGGCACCGATATCGGCCGCATCCGCCGTCTGATTGGGTTGGATTAGATCATCCCGAAAAGCGGAAACCGGTTTTCTCGGACAAACGATTTCCGTTTGTCCAGAAGTCATGCACAAATGAGAAAGCCCTATACGGGCTTTGCCGGCTTGCGCATCGCCGAATAGGTGAGCAGCGTCGAGGCGAGATACAGAAGCAGGAAGACGACATTGAGCGACAGCACCAGCTTCGGCGTGTCGAGGATGGTCGTCAGCACATAAGTCAGCAACAGCGCCTTCAATCCGGCGAGCAGGCCGAGATTGAGCGCCCGCACCAGCGTTTGGCCGCGTGCGAACAAAAGCTCGGCCTGGTATTCGACAAGATTGCGCAATCCCGGCACGCAGATTGCCAGCACCACCAGCGGGGCAGCCTCGGCGACATTCTTGCCGAGTGCATTGGGGAAGAAATGCAGCACGATGCCAAGTGTCAGCAGCGCCAGCGTCGAAACCGCGAACACACCGCCTTCGATGCCGCTCTTGACCGCCAGACGCGACAACAGTTCCGGCGCGCGCATCATGCGCTGCACCAGCATCATCGAGAAGGTGCGGATCGGAATCGCCGTCAGGTCGACCAGCCGCATGATGATGGCGTAGATGCCGGCCAGATGCGGGCCGCCGATCGCCAGCACGAGCAGCTTGTCGAACTCCATCTGCAGGTAGAACAGCACTTCGGCGCCGGCCACATAGATGGAATCGGCCAATCGCCTGAGATAAAGCTCGACGCGCAGCCGCAGCCTCTGGCGCGGGTAGAAGAAGCCGAAGGCGATCAGCAGCGAGGCGGCATTGGCGCCGATATAGAACCAGGACCATATCCAGACGCTGTGTTGCGCTGAGAACATGAACAGCACCGCGCCGAGCGCCCGCAGCGCGGTCGCCAGGATGGCCAGCAGCGCGGCGCGGCCGAACTTGCCCAGGCCGTTGTTGACGATCAGCGCCACCTCCACCGGCCGCCACAACAGCGCTTCGGCAAAGACGATTGCCGCAAACACCGACAGCGGCACGGTGTCGGCAAAGAAAAGCAGATAGACGCCGAACGAGGCAGCGGCCAGCAGCGGCAGCGACAGCACGCCGAGCAGCAGGAAGCCGGCGGAAAAGGTGCCGATCAGATTGGGACGGATGGTGGCGGTGCGGTAAAGCGCCGAGATGAACCCAAAGGCGAGGATGCGCGACAGCATGACGCCGGCCGCCGACGCGGTGGCGAACATGCCGAATTCGGATATCGACAGCGTGTTGGCCAGCGCGATGAAATAGGCCAGCGAAAACACCAGTCGCCCACCGGCACCGCTGATCGCTGAGAAATAGTCGCGAAGCAGCCCCCGTCGTTCGGCCAAAAAGCTGCCGATCCGGGCGAGGGGCCGCCTTTGCGGTATGTCACTGGCCTGCGTCATGTCTCAAGGAGAGCCTAGGCCGGAAAACTTAACGTGCCGTTCTGGCGGCTGGGCTTGTGTCGAAAATAGATGCAACCGAAACGAGAAACCGACGCTTCGGCGCGGGAAAATTAACCTTTTGTTTTCCATGCCTGTTTAGCGTGGCTTAACGAATGGCCAATCTCCGTTCGCAGGTCGCCAAGGGTAAAGTTCCAGACGATGGTCGACAGGGAAAACCGCGAAGACTGGAAGCGCGAGCGCTCGTTGCTGGCGCTGGGCCAGGCTGTGCGTGGCGACGAACCCGACGCGTCGCTGGTCTCGATCGGCGACCGGGCAGACCCGTCATGGCGCGAGGATGCCGCCACGCGTCATCGCCTCGCCCGCTCGCAGCGCGAGGCGCGCAACCCGAAACTGTCGGATCCGGTCGCGGCCGACGGGGATCGTGAGCAAGCTTACCGCGCGCAAACCTCGCCGCGGACACAGCCTGGTGCCGCCGAAACCGCTGGCGCTCGTCGCGCCGATCATACATCGGAACCTTACGCTGCAGGCGACGCGTCGTTATCCCGAAACGACGGCATGGACAGCCAGCAGTGGAAGCCGCTGATCGATCCGATGCAGGTGGTGCGCGGTGTCGGCAAGTCGAAGCTGCTGATCGTGACGACGACACTGCTGGGCGCCGCGCTCGGCATCACCATCGCGCTGTCGACGCCGAAGAAATATGAGGCCACCACCGAACTGATCGTCGACCCGCGCGACCTGAAGCTCACCGACCGCGATCTCACCCAGTCGGTCGTCGCTTCCGACGCCACGCTGGCCATCGTCGAGAACCAGGTCCGGGTGCTGACATCAGGCACTGTTCTCAACAAGGTCGTCGACAAGCTCAATCTGGTCAACGACCCGGAATTCAATGGGCAAGGCGGCGGCGGCCTCAGTGTCATGTCGCTCATTCGCTCCATCCTGTCCCGCAATGATGGGCCGGGGGGTGTCGACGACAGCCGTCGCCGCGCGCTTGCTGTCGGCAATCTGGCTGAGAGCCTTTCGGTCGAGCGCGGCGGCAAGACCTTCGTCATCACCGTCAGCGCCACCACGCAGAATGGCGAGAAATCGGCCCTCATCGCCAACACGATGACGGATGTCTTCCTGCAGACTTTCGGCCAGATACAGTCGGACACCGCAGGCCGCGCCACCGACGAACTGACGGCCAGGCTTGACGAGTTGCGCAAGGGCGTCGAGGCAGCCGAGCGCAAGGTCGAGGATTTCAGGGCCACGCACGATCTCGTTGACGCGCAGGGCCATCTCATCAGCGACGATGAGATGCTGAAACTCAACGAGCAGCTGTCGGTCGCGCGCGCCCGGACCCTGGAACTCAACGCCCGGGCGGCCTCGGCGCGTTCGGTCGACGTCAATTCGGTTCTCACCGGTACCTTGCCGGAGGAGATCAACTCCAACACGATGAGCGATCTGCGTTCGCAATATGCGTCGCTCAAGCAGGAAGCTGACCGCGCCGCCATCCGGCTCGGCCCGCGTCACCCCGAACTCCAGGCGATCAATGCCCAGATTGCCGGCGCACGCGAACGCATCGCCTCGGAGCTGCGCCGCATCGGCTCGTCGCTGCAGGTCGACCTCAAGCGCGCCGTCCAGCTCGAACAGGATCTTGCCTCTCGCCTGGCGCAGCTGAAGGTCCGCAGCGGCGACGTCAACAGCGACCTCGTGTCGATGCGCGAACTGGAGCGCGAGGCGACCGCCAAGCGTTCCGTCTACGAACAGTACCTGCTGCGCGCCAAGGAGACCGGCGAGCAGAAGGACATCAACACCGCCAACATCAATGTGATCTCGAAGGCCTTCGCGCCGCTTGAGCCGAACGGGCCGTCGCGGGTCGTGGTCGCGCTCGCCGGCCTGTTGCTGGGTTTCGCCTCCGGCATTGGCCTCGGAGCCATGCGTGGCGCCTATGAGAGCCTGCGTGACACCGCCAATTCGCGCTCGCGTCGCGACCATGGCACGGACGAACGCCGGACGCCTTACGAAGACAAGGCATATCGGGCAGCGCCGCCGCCGGCGCCGCCATTACCACCAGCGCCGCAGCCATCGACACCCCCGCCTGCATCACCACCGCCGGCCGTGCCACCGCCTGTCCAGCAAGCCGAGGCCTCGCCGGCAGAAGGTCCCGGCCGGATCGGTGCCTTGCTGTCGAGGCTGCACAAGTCCGTCTCCCGCAGGCCATCCCGGGAGGAGCCGTTCGATACCGTCGAATGGGCCTCTGCCGAAAACGGGGAGCCAACGCAGGATCCGCAATACCGCGCCTATCCCCGGCCGGCGCCGGCCTTCGAGCCCCGGCAGGCGGCCGCGACAGCATACCCGGCACCACCTTTCCAGCCCGGCGGCCATCCGCAGCAGACGGCGCAGCCGCCACTGCCGCCTCCCATGATGACGCAGCGGCCATATTCCGGGCCGCAGCTCTATCCCTACGCGCAGCCATTGGGCTACGCGCAGCAGCCGGGCTATCCCTATCCGCAATCTATGCCGGCCGCCAATGCCGGGCAGCAGTCCGATCCGGCTCAGCCCGCTTCCGAGTCCTATCCACAGCCGCCCGTCGCGCAGCAGCAGGCGCCTCAGCCTCATCAGCGATCGGCGGAGCCGTCGCGGGCCGTGGAGGATGCCGAGCAGCAAGCGCCAATCGAGGAAATCCGCGCCAGCCTGCGCGAATTCCGCGAAGCGGTTCGCGAACTGACCGAGAGCCGCACGCGCCGCCGCTACTTCTGAGCCACAAAAATCTGCGCGGTGCCGTACAAAAACATGCCGGTTTCGCGTAAACGGCATGGGACGGCGCTTTGGCGGGATTGCATGTTGGATTTTTCGTGAAGATGCCACGCTGTGAAAGATCGAAAAGCGCGTCGCTTCCGGAAGCGACGCGCTTGGGCATTCTGGTGTTGAGGGTGGTCCATGGCTGAAGTGATTGATGGCAAGAGCGTTGCCGGGGACGTTGTGGGGACGGTCAAGACCCTGACGGCTGAACTTGTCGCCAAGGGCAAGGCCAAGCCCGGTCTTGCCGTGGTCATCGTCGGCGAGGATCCGGCCAGCCAGGTCTATGTCGCGTCCAAGTCGCGCACCGCCAAGGAATGCGGCTTTCATTCCGTCCAGCATACGCTGCCGGCCGAAACCTCCGAAGAGGCATTGCTGAAGATCATCGGCGACCTCAACGCCGATCCGGCCATCAATGGCATCCTCGTGCAGCTTCCTCTGCCGGCCCACATTGACGCCGGCAAGATCATCCAGACCATCGCGCCGGAAAAGGATGTCGACGGCTTCCACTTCATCAATGTCGGCAAGCTCGGCACCGGTGAACTCGAAACAGCGTTCGTGCCTTGCACGCCGGCCGGCTCGATGCTTCTGATCGAGCGGGTGCGCGGCAAGGACCTGTCCGGCCTCAACGCAGTCGTCGTCGGCCGCTCCAACATCGTCGGCAAGCCGATGGCCAACCTGCTGCTTGCCGCCAACTGCACCGTCACCATCGCCCACAGCCGCACCAGGGATCTGCCGGCCTTGGCCCGCACCGCCGATATCCTTGTCGCGGCCGTCGGCAGGCCGGAGATGATCAGGGGTGATTGGGTGAAGCCAGGCGCCACCGTCATCGATGTCGGCATCAACCGCATCCCGGCGCCGGAAAAGGGCGAGGGCAAGTCCCGCCTCGTCGGCGATGTCGCCTATGCCGAAGCGGCCAGGGCCGCCAGCGCCATCACACCGGTGCCCGGCGGTGTCGGCCCCATGACCATTGCCATGCTGATGGCCAATACGTTAGCCTCCGCCTACCTTTCGGCCGGATTGAAACGGCCGTCCTTCTGACCCGCCAGAAAGCTGCAGCTTTGCCGAACCCCAGTGTTCCCTCAGAACGGCCGGTCATGACTGACCCCGTTCAAGGCGGCCGGCAGTTCGCATTCCTGCTGGTAGACAAGTTCTCCATGTTCTCGCTGGCTGCCGCGATCGATACGTTCCGGTCGGCGAACCGGTTGCTTGGCCGCGACTTCTACGGTTGGACCACGGTGTCGGCCGATGGCGATCCGGTGATGGCTTCCAATGGCCTGCCGCTCAAGATCGACTACGCCGTTGCCGACCTGCCGCCGGTCGATATCCTTTTCGTCTCGGTCGGGCTGACGACCGAATTCCCCGGCAAGAGCAAGGTGCTGGCGGCTTTGCGAAGCTGGGGCCGGCGCGGCAATGCGCTGGGTGCCCTGTCGGTCGGGTCCTACCTGCTGGCCGAGGCCGGCCAGCTCGAAGGCTATCGCTGCACCATCCATTGGGAAAACCGCGCCGGCTTCGTCGAGCGATTCCCCGACATCAACTGCACCGGCAACGTCTTCGAGATCGATCGCAAGCGCTACACCTGTGCCGGCGGCACCACTTCGATCGACCTGATGCTGGAGATCGTGCGCGGCGATTTCGGCTCGAACCTGGCCAATGGCGTCGCCAACCAGTTCCAGCACGAACGCATCCGCTCGGCCGGCGACCGTCAGCGCGTCGGACCCGAACGCGACCTGACCGGCAAGTCGGAGAAGCTCAGGCGCATCGTCGAACTGATGGCCGACCACCTCGACGAGCCGCTGTCGGCGGTACAGCTGGCCAAATCCGCCGGCCTTTCGGTGCGCCAGGTCGAGCGCCTGTTCCTGCGCCATCTCAGCGTCACGCCCGGCCGTTACTATATGCGATTGCGGCTGGAGCGGGCGCGCGAACTGCTGCGCCAGACCAACATGCCGATCCTCGACGTGGCGATCGCGACGGGCTTCACCTCGCATTCCTACTTCGCCCAGAGCTACCGGCTGCAATTCGGCAGGCCGCCTTCGGAAGAACGCCGCACGACTTACTAAGCTGGTTTTCGTTTTCGTTGAAAGTTCGGCATTCGGCCCGGCGCATCGGGCCAAGGCCATGAATTCGGGTTAATGGGTTCTTTCGGAGCCTTCGCCGCGCGTAGGCTGACGGGTGCAACAAACGAAAAACCCGCCTATTGCGGCGGGTCACCGGCGCAAATCAGCACCATAGCCAAATATGTACCTTAGCTGAGGTCATGGTGTCAAGAAAAAATTCCTATTACCGGGTAAAAGGCTGCCGACACCGCCGAACTGGCTGTCGTCAGGATTTTTGTTAAGCTGGGTCCGCAGCCCTGCGCACCGGGCGCCCGGACTTGTGTCCCGGCGCCGCGTCAAATAGCTTGCCGCCCGGATCAGGGGCGGATTTAGGAGATTTCGATGGCGGGACTTGCACGGGGCGTCGCTGCGGCGATCCTCCTTTTGTCGATGACGACGTTCGGCTTCGCCGCAAACAAGGTCATCATCATTCTCGATGCGTCCGGCTCGATGTGGGCGCAGATCGACGGCAGGCCCAAGCTCGAAATCGCCCGCGAGTCGCTTCGAACCGTGCTTCAATCGGTCCCCACCGACGACGAGATCGGCTTCATGGCCTATGGCCACCGTGAAAAGGGCAGCTGCGACGACATCCAGCTGATCGTGCCGCCGCAGGCAGGTTCGGGCAGCGCCATTTCGGCCGCCGCCGACAGCCTGAAATTCCTCGGCAAGACGCCGCTGACGGCGGCGGTCAAACAGGCGGCCGAGGCGCTGAAATACACCGAGGACAAGGCGACGGTCGTGCTCATCACCGACGGGCTCGAAACATGCGGCGGTGACCCCTGCGCGCTTGGTAAGGAGCTCGAGGCATCCGGCGTCGACTTCACCGCCGATGTCGTCGGCTTCGGCCTGACCGCCGACGAGGGCAAGCAGATCGCCTGCCTCGCCGACAACACCGGCGGCAAATACATCCAGGCCTCCGACGAGAAGGCGCTGCAGGAGGCGCTTGCCGAGACCGTGGCAGCACCAGCGCCGGCTCCTGAACCGGCTCCGGCACCTGCGCCGGCACCCGCGCCCGAGCCGGCCAAACCGGACTTCAATTTCCTGCCGATAGCGGTGCTTGCCGAGGGCGGCGATCCCGTCACTGACGGCAACGCCTGGGAGATCTACAAGGCGAAACCCGACGGTACGCGCGGCGACTACGTCAGCACCGAATACGGCGCCTACAAGGCCAATCTGGAACCGGGCGACTATATCGTCGTGGCCAGCGACGGCCAGGCCAAGACCGAGCAGAAAGTCAAGATCGAGGCGGGCCAAGTCTACGCGCCTCTCTTCAACTTGAATGCCGGCACGCTCATCATCCATCCGCGACCGAGCGAGGGGGCAGATGTCGTCGATGGCGCGGCTATCGTCATCGATTATCCGGGTGCTGACATGCCCGCCACCTTCTATGGGACCACGAAAGCCGTGTTGCCGGCCGGCGACGAGAAAGTGACGGTCACGATCGGCCAGGGGGTGGCTACCGAAACGATTCCGCTGGCTGCCGGCAAGACCGTGGAAAAGAACATGATTGTCGGTGTCGGCCATGTCGTTGCCAATGCTTATTATGCTGCCGGCGGCGACAAGGCGGACGGTTCAGGCATCGGCTTCAAGGTGCTCAAGGCAAAAAAGAAGATCGATGGAACCAGGGACGAGGTGACCTATGCCTACGGACCCGACAGCAAATTCGATCTGCCGGCCGATGACTATGTCTTGATTGCGACGGTTGATCTCGCCGTTGTCGAGCAGCCGTTCACCGTCAAGGTCGGCGAATTTCAGGATCTGAAAATCGCAATGAATGCCGGCGTGCTGGCGATCACCGCGCCGGGAGCCTCGAAGATCGAGATTTTCGAGGCCAAGAAGGACATCAACGGCAACCGCAAGTCGCTTGGCTATGCATTCGACCAGAAGTACCAGGCAGCGATCCCGGCGGGCGACTATGCCGTCGTCTCGGAGAAATCCGACAACAGTTCGAAAGAAGGCAACGTGACGGTCAAGGCCGGCGAGCGAGCTGAGCTAACCGTGCAATAGAATCGTATGCACAACCGCAAGAGGGCGGCCAAGTGCCGCCCCTTTTCATGGGTTGCGCAGAACTGCCGTCAGGCCGTGCCGAAGGCGCTGGCGCCATGATCGGCGCGGCCGACCAATTGCCGGAAGCCGGCAAACAGCTCGCGGCCGAAACCGAACTCGTTGCCGATGAGGTCGGCATCCGCCGTCCGGCGCAGCGCGAAATCGCCGGCCGGCACCAGCACTTCCAGCGTGCCGGCATCGGCGTCGAGCCGGATGATGTCGCCTTCGTGGATCCTGGCGATAGGACCCTCCTCGACCGCTTCCGGTGTGACATGGATCGCCGCCGGCACCTTGCCGGAGGCGCCCGACATGCGCCCGTCGGTGACCAGCGCCACGCGCTGGCCGCGATCCTGCAGGATGCCGAGCACGGTGGTCAGCTTGTGCAGTTCCGGCATGCCGTTGGCCTTCGGCCCCTGGAAGCGGATGACGGCGATGAAGTCGCCGGTCAGCGTGCCTGCCTTGAACGCATCGTTCAGCCCTTGCTGGCTGTCGAAGACCCTGGCCGGCGCCTCGATGATACGCCGCTCCGGCTTCACCGCGGAAGTCTTGATGACGGCGTGGCCGAGATTGCCTGACAGCACCTTCAGGCCACCGGTCGCCTGGAACGCCTTGTTGAAAGGCGCCAGCACCTTTTCGTCGCCGCTTGTCCGCGGCGAGGCTTCGCGCACCACGCCTCCGTCGGCGCCGAGCTTTGCCTCGACCGCATAGGGCCGCAGGCCTTCGCCCCACACCGTCTGCACATCCTCATGCAGGATGCCTTCGTCGAGCAGTTCGCGGATCAGGAAGCCGAGCCCGCCGGCGGCGTGGAAATGGTTCACGTCGGCGAGGCCGTTCGGATAGACCCGCGCCAGCAGCGGCACCGCTTCCGACAGGTCGGAAATATCCTGCCATGTGATGGCGATGCCGGCCGCCGCCGCCATGGCGATCAGGTGGATGGTGTGATTGGTCGAGCCGCCGGTGGCATGCAGGCCGACGACGCCGTTGACGATCGAGCGCTCGTCGATCATCCGCCCGACGGGCGTATAGGCGTTGCCAAGCGCAGTAATCGCCAGCGCCCGCTTGGTCGCCTCGCGGGTCAAAGCCTCGCGCAGCGGCGTGCCTGGATTGACGAAGGACGCGCCCGGCGTGTGCAGGCCCATGATCTCCATCAGCATCTGGTTGGAATTCGCCGTGCCGTAGAAGGTGCAGGTGCCCGGTCCATGGTAAGATTTGGACTCGGCCTCCAGCAGTTCGGCGCGTCCGGCCTTGCCCTCGGCGTAGAGCTGGCGGACCTTGGCCTTTTCGTCATTGGGCAGGCCTGATGTCATCGGTCCGGCCGGAATGAACACCGCCGGCAGATGGCCGAAGGTGAGGGCGGCGATCACCAGCCCCGGCACGATCTTGTCACAGACGCCGAGATAGACGGCGGCGTCGAACATGTTGTGCGACAGGCCGATCGCGGCGGCCATGGCGATGACATCGCGCGAAAACAGCGACAGCTCCATGCCGGGCTGGCCCTGGGTGACGCCGTCGCACATCGCCGGCACGCCGCCTGCCACCTGGGCGATGCCGCCGGCTTTGCGGGCTGCATCCTTGATCAGCGCGGGGAAGCTCTCGAACGGCTGATGCGCCGACAGCATGTCGTTATAGGAGGTGATGATGCCGAGGTTCGGCACCTTGTCGGCGCCCAGCGCGAGCTTTTCCGAGGGGCTGCACACCGCAAAGCCGTGAGCGAGGTTGCCGCACGACAAAACGGCCCGGTTGGCGGTGCGGTTCGACGCCTCGGCGATGCGGCCGAGATAACGCTCGCGGCCGGGCTTAGAGCGCTGGCGGATGCGTTCGGTAATGGCTTCGATGTCGCGTCTGGCGGTCATGGTGTCGGTCCTTTCAGGCGAGGTCCCGGAAACATCCTCCCGCCGTTTGCCGGGACCGGTGTAAATCGAGAATCAGGGTGCCCAGAAAACCTCTACGGGCTTTTGCGCTGCGTCGAGCACGGCGCGGATTGGCTTTCGCGGCCCGGGCGCCACCGCGCCGTCGAAGGCGATACGCTTGTCCTCACCCTCGATGTGCAGCGCGATGAAGCCGGCTTCGACGATGCGGGCCAGCGACAGGGTCAGCCGCGGCTCGCCCGCACTTGCCGCATGAACCGGCAGCACGATCCTGTCGGAAGACGGGTCGAGCAGCGTTGCCAGGTCGGCGGCATCGGGAAAGAACGAGGCGGTGTGGCCGTCCGGCCCCATGCCGAGCACGACGACATCGAGCGGCCAGGGCAAGGATCGGAGCGCTGCATCGTCGGACGAGGCCGCATCCTCGATGCTGGTGGCTTCGTGATAGAGCGGCACGAAACGAGCCGCCTTGGCCGCGTTCTGCAACAGATTGGCGGCCACCAGCCCGGCATTGGAGCGTGGCGAGGAGGCCGGCACGAAACGCTCGTCGACCAGCGTCACGATCACCTTGTCCCAGGCGATGGGTATCGCTGAAAGGGCGGCGAAGAATTTTGCCGGCGTGGTGCCGCCGGAGACGGCGAGCAACCCCGTGCCGCGCTCGGCGATCGCCTTGGTCAGTCTGCCTGCAACATGGCCGGCAAGGGCTGCCGCCAGTTCCTGGCGCCCGCTGAAGCCGTTCCAGCTGTAGGCGGCGCTGTTCAATTGCTCTCGTGCCATGTCCGCCCGTCACGTTCGATCAGCGCTATCGAGGCCGATGGACCCCAGGTGCCCGCCGTGTAGCCCTGCGCCTCCTGCCTGGCACTTTCCCAGGCATTCTGGATCGGGTCGATCCATTTCCACGCCGCCTCGACTTCGTCACGGCGCATGAACAGGGTCTGGTTGCCACGGATGACGTCCATGATCAGCCGCTCATAGGCGTCCGGTGCGCGGCCGTCGAAGGACTGCGCGAAACTCATGTCGAGCGAAATCTGGCGCAGCCGCATGCCGCCCGGGCCCGGATCCTTGATCATGATGAACTGCTTGACGCCTTCGTCCGGCTGCAGCCGGATGACAAGCTGGTTGGCGAAGATCGGTCCGGCGCTGTCGCCGAAGATCGAATGCGGGATCGGCTTGAATTCGATGACGATTTCCGAAACCCGCGTCGCCAGCCGTTTGCCGGTACGCAGATAGAACGGAACGCCCGACCAGCGCCAATTGCCGATCTCGGCCTTGATGGCGACGAAGGTCTCGGTGTTGCTGTCCTTGCCGAGTTCCTCGACATAGCCTTTCACCGGTCCGCCGGCCGAAGCCCCGGCGCGATACTGCCCGCGCACGGTGTGCTTCGGCGCTTCGTTGCCGTTGATGCGCTTCAGTGCCCGCAGCACCTTCAGCTTTTCGTCGCGCACGGCGTCGGCATCCATCGACGACGGCGCTTCCATGGCGACGAGGCACAAGAGCTGCAGCATATGGTTCTGCACCATGTCGCGCAGCGCGCCGGCCTTGTCGTAATAGGTGACGCGGTCCTCCAGGCCGACGGTCTCGGCCACGGTGATCTGGACATGGTCGATATGGGCTGAATTCCACAACGGTTCGTAGAGCGCGTTGGCAAAGCGCAGCGCCATCAGGTTCTGCACCGTCTCCTTGCCGAGATAATGGTCGATGCGGAAGATCTGGCTTTCGTGGAAGTCGTCGCCGACCAGGTCGTTGAGCTTGCGTGCCGAATCGAGATCGCGGCCGATCGGCTTTTCCAGCACGATGCGCGAGTTCGGCGTGATCAGATTGTGCTCTTTCAGCTTGTGCGAGATGTCGCCGAACAGCGCCGGCGCCACCGCCAGGTAGAAGGCGCGGATGCGGTCGCTGTCGCCGATCGCCTTCTTGAGCTTGTCGAAGCCGGCGCCGCTCGTCGCATCGGCGGAGACGTAGGACAGCCGCGCCAGAAAGGTCTTCAGTTCCTTGGCGTCGATGTCGGCCGGTTTGACGTGGTCCGAGATCGCCTGCTTGGCGAAGGCCTGGAATTCTTCGTCGCTCATCTTCGAGCGCGAGGTGCCGATGATGCGTGTCGGCTCCGAAAACTGATGGTCGCGCTGGCGATAATAGAGCGACGGCAGAAGCTTGCGCTCCGACAGATCGCCGGTGCCGCCGAAAATGATGAAGTCGAAAGGATCGACGGGGATGATCTGGCTGGTCATGGTCTGTCCGCTCTGACGCCGGTCGCTGTGACGCGGCTGATATAATCTAATCGATTTAAATTTTCCAGTGCCATGGTGTCACATCTGGGTGTATGCGCCTGCCCCTTGACAGTCCGATGACCCGGAGGCTTGTCGACAGGCGCGGCACCGGAAGCCTTCGCAGTTGCAGCATAGAGCGGGATCGACGCGAAAGCCAAAGGAGAAATCGGCGATGGCCGCACATCTTTCGAGCAATCCGGCCAGAAGCCACGGGTTCGCGCGGATGTGCGCTATCGGCGCGCCGGTTGATCGTCATCAATCATGAGCGGGAAAAACATGCGTCTGGAAAACAAGGTTGCCGTCATCACCGGTGCTGCGTCCGGTTTTGGCGAGGGCATCGCCAGGCGCTTTGCGCAGGAGGGTGCCAGGGTCGTTGTCGCCGATCTCAACGCCAGGGGCGCGGAGCGCGTCGCCGGCGAGATCGGCGAAGCGGCGATCTGGACCCAGACCGATGTCTCGCTGCGCTCCGAATTCGACGAGATGATCTATGCCGCCAAAAGCGCATTCGGCCGCATCGACATCATGGTCAACAATGCCGGCTACACCCATCGCAACGGCGACATGCTCAATGTCGACGAGGAGACCTTCGACCTGATAACCGCCGTCAACATGAAGGCGATCTATCACGCGGCACTCGCCGTGGTGCCGATCATGGAGCGGCAGGGCGGCGGCGTCATCCTGACCACGGCCTCCACCGCGGGTCTGCGGCCGCGCCCCGGCCTCACCTGGTACAATGCGTCGAAAGGCTGGGCGATCACCGCCACCAAATCGATGGCGGTGGAACTGGCGCCGAAGAACATCCGCGTCAACTGCCTCTGCCCGGTTGCCGGCGAGACCGGCATGCTGGAGAAATTCATGGGCGCCGACACACCCGAAATCCGCGAGAAGTTCCGCGCATCGATCCCGCTCGGCCGGCTCTCGACGCCGCTCGACATCGCCAACGCCGCACTCTGGCTGGCCTCGGACGAAGCCGCCTTCATCACCGGCGTGGCGCTGGAGGTCGACGGCGGACGCTGCATCTGAACGCCTGGGTAGCAGGCCAGGATCTCATCCGCTGCAATACCAGGACAAGCGCAATCTCACGGCAATCGAGGATCAACCCCGCCAACAATGAGACCTACACCTATACGGCCAACGGCTTCATCGAGAATGCCGATGGGCCGTGGGGCAGCCTCACCTATACGATCGACGGTGTCGGCAACATCACCCAGCGCACCGTAACCATTGGTGGCGTCACCTCTATCGATACCTACAGCCTTCAGGGCGGCTCCAACCGGCTGACCGGCATCCTCACCGGCGGCGCACCGAGCCGCGGCTTCCAGTCGGACCTTGCCGGCAACGTCACGCAGGACGCGACCGTCTCGCCGGAGCTCACCAAGACCTACAGCTACAATGCCGCCGGCCAGCTCTCGGGCGCCACCACGAACGGCACGACGGCAGGCGCCTACATCTACGACTACCTGTCGCGGCTGGTCTCGCGCACCATCGCCGCCTCGTCGGCCACGCTGCACATGGTGCACGACCTCGACGGCAATGTAATCGCCGAATATGACGCGTCCGGCGCGCTGGTCACCGAATACATCTGGGTCGAAGGCCGCCCGCTGGCGATGGTCGCCGACGCCGGCATCACGCCGGTGCTCTATTACGTGCTGACTGACCATCTCGAACGGCCGGTCATGATGACCGACCAGGGCCGCAATGTCGTCTGGCAGGCGAGCTATCTACCTTACGGTGAGGTGCGTAGCATCAGTGGCACGGCGACGCTCAACCAGCGCTTCCCCGGCCAATAGTTCCAGATCGAGACGGGGCTCGCCTACAATTGGCACCGCCATTATGATGCTTCCATCGGGCGCTATCTGCAGCCCGATCCGCTCGGTATGCCGAATGGGCCGTCAAGGTGGGCGTATGTCGGCAACAGCCCGCTGATGAAGGTGGATCCGAGCGGGTTGTATTGGGTTCCAGGTCCAGGAGGGAATCGATGGTGGTGTTGGGGTGGCAATCCCTTGGACTGCGTTTTACGTCCCCCCCCCGCAGCCAGGGCCACAATCTTGCCCGATGCCGTCGGAACGGCGTACGACGCCTCCGCCTCCGCCGCCAGCTGGGCCGCCGGATGACGACCCTTGTGAGGAACAGCTTGCCGCTGATGAGGCGCAGTGCCAATTGCTATCCTCGGGGCGTGGTGGCGGGCGCACAACCAAAGCTGGTAGAAATTGGTATGCAGCTTGTATGGCAATAGCCAGTGAAAGATATGCCGCTTGTAGGGCAGGGAAACCCTTGCCGCCGTTTCCAATATGGAAAATGTAGCTATGAAATTTCTATTTCGGGAGAGGCTGGAAGTTTTGAACTCAGATGATTTATTTGAGTTTGGAATAACAAAAATCAATAAAAATAAAAGCGAAGAATATTTATATGAAACAGAGGCAATCTTCATAAGAAACGGGAAAGTAACATCAAGAATAAAGTTGACTGGATTGAGTGAGTTTAAGGTTATAATGAGCTCGTTATCCTATTTTGGGTCAAAATTAAGGGGAATAGCAAAAGATGAATCGATTACTTTTGATTTTGATGGATTAACATTTGACCAATATATACCAATAAACAAAAATTTAAGATTGATTTGGGATGAATGATTTAAAGAAAGATAAACAACGATTGTAGGGTGACAGCACACTTTTATTCTCGATGGTGGACTGTGGTCGAAGAAAATCCCCGTGATTCATCGGCCTCTTGCGAGTGCCAATCCTCCGGCTTCGCCCTCGTCGCTGTCCTTGTCTTCCTCCTCATCGTCTCCGCCATCACCTCGACCTTCGCCCTGACCGCCTGGACGCGGCTCAAGATCGCTTCGAATGAGACCGAAAGCCAGCGGTTCGGCCTGCTCGCCGAAGGCCTGACCAACGTGCTGGCCGCGCGCCTGTCGAGCGCCGGGCCGGACATCGGGTTGCCGCTCAATTTCGAGCCAGTCTCCTGCGTGGTCGGCGATCTGACGGTCGTGATGCGGTTGCAGGGGCATTCGGGCCTGATCGATCTCAACGCCGCCGATCACAATCTGCTTGCCCAGGGTTTCGCTTCGCTCGGCGTCGATCCGGAGATGTCCAACTGGCTTGCGATCGCGGTCGAATATTCCCGCAGCGGCGCCAGCATCTTTGCCGCGGTGGCCACGCAAAAGGTCGAAGTCGTGGGTGGTTTCAAGCATGCACCGTTCGAATCCGTGGCTGAGCTGCAGGACTTTTCCAGGCTGCGCTCGATTTCTTTGCCTGATCTCTACAGCACATTCACGGTCAATTCGCGGCGCGGCGATCTGGTCGTAAGTCGAGCCGGCCCCACGCTGGCCAACTTCGTCAAGGCCGGAACATCGGCAGGTGCAAAGATACCCGAGCAGGCCTTCACGATCGAGGTTTCCGTCAGCCGGCGAGGCTCGGCCATCGTCGGTTCCGCCGGCTATGTCTTCGAAAGCCGTTCGGGCGATCAAGCAAGCCTGCTCCGCACTGCAGCGGTTTTGGGAACGATAGGCGCCAAGATAAGGGGCGTGCCTCACCCAAGGCGGTAGACGTCAGGCGCCGGTCTTGATGTAGCTCTTGTAGATCCAGCCGGTCTTGCCGTTGTAGGTGATCTGGCACCATTTCTTGCAGCTCATCACCTGCACCGAGGTTTTGGCTGGCACCGTACCGATGGCGGCGGCATTTTTCTTCGGGCCGCTTCGCATGGTCACGGCCCTCAGGATGCGTCCTGTTCCGGCGGCTGCGGCTTTCCTTGGCTTCGCCTTGGCCTGGCTGTCATCACCTTCTGCCGCGGGCTCTTGAGCCGGCACTTGCGGTTGCACCTCGGGAATGGCGGCGGTTTGTGCGCCGTCGGGATGGTTGCCCGCGGTTGCGCCGGGCGCGGCTACCTTGGCAAGTTCGGTGGCGGCATCGGTATCGGCTGCCGGCTGCGCGAATGCCGCCGTTTGCTTGTCGGGTGCCTTGTCCGCCACCTGGCTGGGAGCAGTCGAATCGGACGCGGATGCGGCCTTCAGCTGGGAACCGGTCCAGCGCGGGTCATTGGCGGCGAGTGCGGGAATGTTGTCTTGCGCGGCCGCCACAGTTGTTGGAATTGCGTCGGACTTGCGCGCCTGCGGTACGGCTGCCGCAGCGACCGCGGCCCCAACCGGGGTTATTTTCGTCGTCTTCACCGGAACCGTTGGAATGGTCTGTTCGGGGCTCGCTGCCGCTTGCCTGTCGCTGGCCGGCAGCGCCAGCCACAGCGCCACGGCGGCGACGCCAAGCAGTGCGGCGGTGCCGATCGCGGCAATCACCAGATGCGAGTTCGAACGGACTTCCTGCCAGAAGGACGGCCGCATGTCGTATCCGAACTGCATGGCAAAGCGCCGACGTTCCGGCGTACCGAAACTGAAGGGCTCTCTCACTCTTGCCACCTCCATAAGCGGGCCGACGTTCTTTCAATCGGTGCCGGAAGTCCGGCGTCTGATCCGCATCGGTCCCAAAAACAACGCGGGCAGGCCCGCAACAATCCCCGAACAATCGCCCAGAACCGGCAGCTTTCGCCTGCGATTGTGGCATCAGTACGCCAACATAGAGGATTCTGCGCCTTTGCGGGAAATTGCGCAATGCGTCGCACGGGCAACAAATGTTACAACAAATATTACAATATTACATCAGGCCGGCCGGCTAGATCCTGTCGCGCAGCGCAAACCAGTTGAGCGCCAGGAACAGCAGCGGCGTGCGGAAACGCCGGCCGCCAGGGAAAGGCGGGATTTTCAGATCCTCGATCAGCTTCAGCCGGTCGCGGTTGCCGGCAACGGTTTCGGCATAGAGTTTACCGAAGTAGTTCGACAGCATGACGCCGTGGCCGGAATAGCCGCCGGCCGAGATCACATTGGGCATCACTTCGCGCACGAACGGCTTTCTTGGCACCGTGATGCCGACATAGCCGCCCCAGCCATGCGTGATCTCGACATCCCCGAGCGCCGGATAGAGTTCCGCGATCTGGCGACGGATGTGGATGTGGATATCCCGGGGATCGTTGACGCCATAGACCTCGCGTCCGCCAAACAGCAGCCGCCCGTCCTTCGATCTGCGGAAATAGCGCACGACGAAGCGGGAATCGTCGACCGCCTCGCCGCCCCGCAAAACGTTCGAGTCGGCTCCCAGAGGCACGGTCGCGCCGATGAAGGAACCGATCGGCATGACGTGCGCGGCACTCACCGGCTCGAGCGCGCCGCCATAGGCGTTGACCGCGATCAGGCATTTCTGCGCCGTCACCGTGCCTCTCGACGTCGAAACCTTGATCTTGCCGCCACTGGAAATGATGCCGGTTGATTGAGTCCCCTCGAACAGCTGCGCGCCTGCAAGCGCTGCCACCCGCGCTGTGCCGATCACCAGCTTCATCGGATGGATGTGCCCTGTGCCGGTGTCGCGCGTGCCGCCGAAATAGGCGGTCGAGCCCAGCCGCTCCGCCGTCTCCCTGGCATCCATGAACGAGATATGCGGGTAGGAAAAACGGCTCGCCATGATCTCGGCATGCGCCTTGTAGTCATCGACATAGCGCGGCTTGTGCGCCACCGAGAGCTGGCCCGGCATATAGTCGATATCGATCTGGTTGGCGGCAGTGAATTCGAGGAGATGCGCCTTCGCCTCTTCGGCAAGATCAAACAGAGCCTTGGCGCGGAACAAGCCGTACTCGGCCTCCAGGTCTTCGGCCCAGGCGCGCTGGCCGGTGCCAAGTTGGCCACCATTGCGCCCGGAGGCGCCATCACCGAAGCGATACGCCTCGATCAAAACGACATTGGCGCCCGCCTTGGCCAGATGCGCTGCCGCCG
>NZ_RZRW01000371.1:0-5837 GCF_003998745.1 Mesorhizobium sp. M7A.F.Ca.US.014.04.1.1
GATCTCCCCCTTGAGGGGGAGATGTCCGGCAGGACAGAGGGGGGCGCTGTCCCGCCGGCTTTGCCAATCGGCCGATCCCCGCCAAACCCCTACTTCGTCTCGCCAATCCGCTCTGCCTTGTCGAGATTGTCCTTGCCGATGACGATTGGCGTCAGCAGCACCAGCTTCTCCTTCGGCTCGGTCTTGTCCTTGGCAAAGGCCACCGCGATGCGCACCGCAGTGCGCGACTGCTCGCCGGGGAATTGCTCGACGGTGCCCGCAAGCTTGCCGTCGCGCACGGCGACCAGCGCTTCGGGCAGTGCATCGAAGCCGTAGATCTTGACGTCGGTGAAGTTGCGCGCGGCACAAGCCTCCATGGCGCCCAGCGCCATGTCGTCATTGGCGCAGACGATGGCGTCGGGTTTGCCGTTGGCGGCAAGGCCAGCCTCGGTCACCGACAGCGCCTCGGCGCGGGCGAAGTTGGCGGTCTGCTCGAAGACGATCTGATACTTGTCCTTCAGAGGATCGAGCACATTGTGCACGCCCTTGTTGCGGTCGATCGCCGGGCCGGCGCCGGGCTGGCCCTGCAGATGGAACAGCTTGGCACCGTTGGGAAACGCCGCCACCACGGCGTTGGCTTCCGCCTCGCCGCCCTTCACATTGTCGGCGCCGACATGGGCGAGGATGCCCTCGACGCCGTCTACGCGGCGGTCGATCGTCACCACGGGAACGCCGGCCTTGACCGCTTCCTCGATGGCCGGCGCCAGGGCGTTGACGTCGAGCGGCGAGATGACGATGGCGTTGACCTTCTGCACCAGGGCGGCCTCGATGTCGGCGGTCTGCTTGGTGGCCGAGTTCTGGCCGTCGCTTTCGGTCAGATTGACGCCTTGCGTGGCGGCTTCCGCCTTGATCTCGTTCAGCATGTGCACGAAGAACGGAAAGCCGAGACTGGGCACCGAGCCAAGGATAGTGAGCTTGTCCTGCGCAAACACAGAAGGCGCGGCAACCATCATGGCGCCGAAAGCCGCGGACGACAGCAGGAATTCACGTCTGTTCATGGGATCCTCCTCCACAAGAACGCACGACCCGAAAACCGGGATCGGTTTCAGGAAGGATCATGCGTCGGTTCAAAGTGTGGAGCATCCTCCCTGCGCCCGAAAACGCATGCCGCTCCAGCTGGCCGCCGCTGTAAAAAGAGCCTCCCACCGACGCCTGCGCAGGGATGCTAACCCAGGGCCAACCATTTGTGCAACATCGATATAACAGCGGTGCCAGGCAAATTATCGGAATTGTCGGATTTTGGATTTCCGGCGTGGGGGCCGCTTTGTCGGAAGACCTCCAATGCAAGGCCGCCCCTCTGCTTCTCAATCCAGGAACGCCAGAACACGCTGCCAAAGCAGCGCCGCGGCTGTGTCGTTGTAGTCGGGCAGAGCTGGATCCGAGAAATAATGTCCCGAGTTTGGATAGCGGAAGATCCGCACATCGGTTTGCGCGGCCTCGGCGGCGTGCTGCCAGGCGCGGACATCCGGCTCGGGGAAGAACGGATCGGTGTCGGCGACATGCAATTGAACCGGCAGGCCGGGCCGGATGTTCGCAGGCACGGTTGCCAGCCCATGCAACAGCAGCACCTTGGCCGTCAGCGGCCGCAAGGCCCAGACTGACGCGACCACGCCTGCACCCATCGAAATCCCCGCCAGCACCGTATCGCCGGGCGTCGAGGCCAGGGCATCGCGCGCCCTTTGGCAAATGACCTCCCAGCCGATCCGCGCCTTGATCGCGAAGCCTTGCTCGAGATCGTCCGTCGCCACGCCCGCATAGAGGTCCGGCAGCGAAACGGCGTGACCGGCGGCGCCCAGCTTTCCAGCGAGATGCCGCTCGTGCTCGCGCAGCCCCAGAACCGAATGAAACAGGATTATGTTCGCGGACATCCGGTCATGATACCTGCCGGCACATGCCGTCTCAACGGCTGGGTACGTCATGAGGCGTGCGGCTTCCATTCTCCCGGCGTGGCACTACTTTGGACTGAACCCAAAGCACTCGACTGGAGAACAACATGAAGCCGCAAATCATCTGCCATATGCTGGCATCCCTTGACGGCAGCCTCCACCCCAGCCGCTATACCTCGAGCCCCGATGGCACCCGGGCCGAGTGGTCGAGCCTCTACGAGCATATCCATAATGATCTCGCGGCTGATGCCTGGATCGTCGGGCGCGTCACCATGGCCGAGATGAGCAAGGCCGGCGCGCATCCGCCGGCCAATGCCGGCAAGGTCGACCGGCCCTATCATTTCGCGCAAATAGGTGCGGGTTATGCCGTGGCGCTCGATGCCTCGGGCAAGCTTCATTTTTCCAAACCCGACATCGGTGGCGACCATGTCGTGGTGCTGCTTGGGCGCGACGTTGCCGACAGCCATTTGGCAGAGCTTGCCGCCGACGGCGTGTCCTATATCGTCGCGGAAACCGGCGATATCGATCTCGCCGCGATGCTTGAGGTCCTCGGACGCGAACTCGGCATAAGCCGGCTGCTGCTCGAGGGCGGCGCCAGCATCAACGGTTCCTTCCTCGCCGCCGGGCTCGTCGATGAATTGAGCCTTCTCGTTGCACCCGCGATCGACGGACGGGCCGCCAATCAGGGTTTCGTCGAGTTCGGCGAGAGCGGCCTGGCGGGCAAGACGCAGCTGTCCCTGAAGAGCTGCGAGGCGCTGGCGCATGGGCTCGTCCATCTGCGCTACGCGGTCAGCCCTGGAGCATAATCCCGAAAGGTCGCGGCGTGGCCCAGGGTCTCCGCGACGGGGCTGACGAAGTCAGAGACTTCGGCTCACCTCGAGCGTTGCTAAGCGCATCAATACCGCATGGCGTCGAGATCGGCGATCAGCGTCGGGCCGGTGGGGTGCCAGCCGAGCCGTGCCTGGGTCAGAGCGCTGGAGGCCGGCAGATCCATCGGCGCGAACATCGCCATCCAGCCGAAATGCTCCGCCGCCTTTTCCGGCGCAATGGAAACCACCGGCAATTTCAAACCCCGGCCGAGCGCCTCGGCGATAGCGCGCACTTCGACACCTTCCTCGCCGACCGCGTGATAGCGCGCGCCCGGCTGCCGCTTTTCCACGGCGAGCCGGTAAAGCCGCGCCGCATCGAGGAGGTGGCCCGCGGAGTAGCGATTGCGGCCGTCGCCGACATAGGCCGAGACGCCCCTTTCACGCGCGATCTCGATGAGCGGCGTGATAAGGCCTTGCTTGACCGGATTGTGGACCTGCGGCAGCCGCACCACCGACACATTGATGCCGGCGTCCAGCAAGGCATTGCCGGCCAGCTCCGAGGCGATGCGCGGATTGGGATGGCTGGCGTTGAAGACGTCCTCGATCGCCAACTGGCCATGCCCGGGGCTGCCCATGCCGACGCCAGAGGTGATCACCAGCGGCCGGTCGGAGCCGGCGAGCGCGGCGCCCAGTGCGGCGATGACGCGTTTGTCCTTTTCGCAATTCTCGGCAAACCGCGAAAAATCGTGGTCGAATGCCGTGTGGATCACGCCGTCCGCCTTGGCCGCGCCATCGCACAGCCCTTCGGGCTCCTCGAGCGTTCCGCGATGCACTTCAGCACCGGCGGCGGCCAGCGCCTCGGCGCCGGCGTCGGAGCGGGTCACGCCGACCACCTGATGGCCTGCCTTGATGAGTTCGGGAACGATCGCGGAACCGATGAAACCGGTCGCGCCGGTGAGAAAGATACGCATGCAAAATCTCCTGTACAGTTGCCTGCGTAATATTGCCGGTCTATTATTCTATTAAAGTAGTGATCTTATCGTGGTATAATGGCTAACAGGATGCCTTCCAATTCCGGCTCACTAGCAGCGTTCCTCAAAGACCGGCGCACCCGGCTTGATCCCGCATCATTCGGGTTTTCCGGACGCAGACGCACGCCGGGGCTGCGCCGCGAAGAGGTCGCACAGCGCGCCAACATCAGCCCGACCTGGTACACATGGCTGGAACAGGGCCGCGGCGGCGCACCCTCGGCCGATGTCCTCAACCGCATCGCCAAGGGGCTGCTGCTGACCGAGGCGGAGCGCGAACATCTTTTCATGCTCGGGCTGGGGCGCCCGCCCGAGGTCCGCTACAGGGGCGTCGAAGGCGTCAGCCCCCGGCTGCAGCGCCTCATCGACACGCTCGATGCCAGCCCCGCCATAGTCAGGACCGCCACCTGGGACGTCGTTGCCTGGAACCGTGCCGCGAGGGTCGTGCTGACCGACTACAGCACCCTGCCCGAGGGCGAGCGCAACATTCTGCGCTTCATGTTCCTCAGTCCCCATATCCGCGCCAGGCAGCACGACTGGCAAAACCTCGCCCGTTTCGTGGTGGGCGCGTTCCGGGCCGATGCGGCACGCGCCGGTGCTGTCTCCGAGGTGCGTGAACTCGTCGACGAACTCTGCAGCGCCAGCCCCGAGTTTGCCGCCCTGTGGCGGGAAAACGGCGTGCTCAGCCATGGCGACGGGACAAAGCGCCTGAAGCACCCGGAACTTGGCGATATCGAACTGGAATATTCGGGCTTCGCGGTCGACGGCCGGCCGGATTTGAGCCTGACCGTCTACAACCCGGTCGACAGCGCCGTCGCCGACCGTATTCGCACGCTGGCCCTCACCCGACACCCCAAAGAGTAAGGGCGGGACGACCTATCCGCTGCGATGACTCCCGCCCGCTCTCAAGCGCGCTCGCAGACCGCCTTCAGGATCTGCAAGGTCGGTCCCCAGTAGAGATTGGCGTGCGGACGGATCGCCGGTTCGGCGAAGTCGCTGAGCGTCAGTGTCAACAGTGTTCCCCCATCCGCCGGCGCCAGGTCGAAGCTGACCACGGTGTGATTTTCGGGCACGTCCGCCAGACGCGAGGCCGACAGCGTGCTCCAATAGCTGTAGGCGAAGCTCATTCCCGGCTCAAAAGTGCGGATGGTGCCGTGGTTTTCGAACGGTATTCCGTGCAGCAGTCCGCGCATGACGATCGCGCCGCCGGCCTGCCCTTGCAGGCTGACGGTCAACTCCTCGTCGGACATCCATTGCGGGATCATTTCTGGCGTCGTTAGTATCCGCCAGACCTTGGCCGGCACGGCACCGATGACGACGGTCTTGGTTATCGGCGCAGCGGACTCACTCATGGGGTGCAGATTATAGCGGATGCGGCGGCGACAATATCGCTGTTCCAGGCGGTACGGATGCCGCCATTGCCCCTTGCCCTGTATAGGAAGACAGCACCACGCTTGCGAAGCCATTGCAGCCCGTGGCATCTGTCGGCTCCACCAGCGCAGACGGCACCATGACACCACGGCAGACACGGCAGAGCGGCAGGCAGGGGGCGCCCGGCGTCAGTCTCAACCGGGCGCTGTCGAAGCTCGGCCTGTGCTCGCGCACACAGGCCGAGGTGCTGATCGCCGAAGGCCGCGTGCGCGTCGGCGGCAAGGTGGTGCGCGATGCGGCGCTGCGCGTCGACCTCGACCGCGACCGCATCGTCGTCGACGACAGGCCGGTGGTTGCCGAGCGCAAGGTCTACCTCATGCTCAACAAGCCGCGCGGGCTGGTCACCACCCGCGACGACCCGCAGCAGCGCGACACCGTCTATGCCTGCCTGGAAGGGCTCGATCTGCCCTTCGTCTCGCCGGTAGGCCGGCTCGACAAAGCCAGCGAAGGCATGCTGCTGATGACCAACGACACCCGGTTTGCCAACCGGCTGATGGACCCGGCCTCGCATCTGCCCAAGACCTATCACGTGCAGATCGGCACGGTGCCGGACGAGGCGATGCTGGAGACGTTACGCGCGGGCGTGACCGTCGACGGCGAGACCCTGACCGCCAGCTCGATAGAACTCTTGCGCAGCGGCGGCC
>NZ_RZRW01000372.1:0-5831 GCF_003998745.1 Mesorhizobium sp. M7A.F.Ca.US.014.04.1.1
CGGCCGCGCTGATCGGCGGACCGATCACCGATCTCAATGTCATGACCCGCCGTAGCCGGATGACGCATTCGGTCGAACGCCTGGTGATTTCGGCCCCCGTGGAAATCCGGACTGAAGCCGGCACAACGCTCATCCTGTGCTTGGACGGCGACATCAGTGTGCCCGCCGCTGAACCGGTTCGCCTCGGGCCGCTCGACACGCTGCTGTCCGGGCCGGTCAGCACCGGCCTGCTTGTCCAACCCGCCCATGAGGCAACGCTGTACGTGATCCGGATCCGCGCCATCGCCGGCAACGATTAACGCTTGTTTCCAAACATGATCGCGGTACCGGCGAAATATAGCGTAAGCTGCTGGCGGCATCACGAAAAAGCCTGAATCCTCTCCGCCGATCTGGCTGGCGGGAAGTGGGGTGCTTGTCTTTGAGTTTTGCTGAGAGACGACGCCCTGTCGTGGTGCGGAAACAAACTTTCGGCAAGTGGGGTTTATGCAACCAATTGCATTTGAACCGGTTTTAGGGCCATTGCCGTGGCGGTGACGCCGCTCAGTGCCCGCTTACGGAATTTTCAATGAATATTCAGACGAATCCTGCCCAAATCGAGAAGACAAGCGCGAGCTTCCCGGCCATCACCGAAGAGCCGATCCGCTCCAATTACCTGCCCGAAGAGCGCCTTCGGCTGCTCGGTGAAAGCCTGGCGAAAGGCGACCTCACAGATCTGTTCGGGCTGACGCCCTTCGATTTTCAGGCCCGTATCCGCGACAGCGCCAAGAAGATTTTGGAAGTCTACCGGTCGACCAATGCGGCGCAGGCGAGGGGCGAGACGATCACGCCGGCGGCACAATGGCTGCTCGACAACAATTACCTGGTCGAAGAGACCATTTTCCAGGTCAAGCGCGACCTGCCGCGCCGCTTCTATCGCCAGCTGCCGACCTTGAAACTGCCTGACGGCGGCAGCGTGCCGCGCGCGCTGGCGCTGGCCTGGACCTATGTCGCACATTCGGACAGTTCCGTTTCGGCGACGATGTTCAAGTCCATCGTCCAGGGTTTTCAGTCGGTCGAGCCGCTGAAGATCGGCGAACTCTGGGCGCTGCCTTCGCTGTTGCGCTTCGTGCTGATCGAAAATCTGCGCCGGCTGGCGGTCAGGGTCAATCGAACCCGTCAGATGCGTCAGATCGCCAACGATGTGGCAGACAAGGTCCTGGCCACCGACGACAGCGCCGACCGGCAGTCGATCCTGTCCAATTTCAGCGCACACGCACAGGACACCACCTTCGCCACCCAGCTGCTCTATCGCCTGCGCGATGGCTCGCAGAATGCCGGCAAGGCTCTGGAATGGCTGGAAGGCGAGCTCGAAAAGACCGGCTCCGATGCCGAGGAAATCATCATTTCCGAACATCACACGTTGTCCAGCGGCAATGTGACGACGGGCAACATCATTCGTGGCCTGCGCCTCATCAACGACGTCGATTGGACCGTGTGGTTCGAAGGCGTCAGCCGCATCGACACCGTGCTGCGCGAGCGTACCGATTTCGCCGCGCTCGACTTCTTCTCGCGCGACCAGTACCGGACCGCGATCGAGGAATTGGCGCGCCGCTCGAACCTTTCGGAATATCGCGTCGCCGAGAAGGCCATCGAGCTGGCCGGCCACGCCGCCAGCGATGGCGACGGCGACGTCGTTTTAACCGGGTCCGCCCACACCGATGTCGGCTTCTTTCTCGTCGGCCCACGCCGGCTCGAGCTGGAGAAGGCGATCGGCTATCGACCCACCATCAGCCAGACAGTCAAGCGTGCCTTCCGCAAGACCGGCTGGCTCGGCATCGTCGTACCGGTGTTTGCGCTGACGGCGCTGCTTCTCGTCCTCTCAGGCAACGCGCTTGCCAATCTCGGCCTGTCGGTGCCCTCGATCGTCCTCATGCTGGCGCTTTTTGCCGTGCCGGCCAGCGAGGGCGCGCTCGCCTTCTTCAACACGGTCGTTTCGCTGTTCCTGAAACCGACGCGCCTCGTCGGCTACGATTACCGGCACGGCGTGCCGCCCGAGGCGCGCACGCTGGTGGTGGTTCCGTCGCTGATCGGCTCGCGCGACGATGTCGAGGAAAACATCCGCAATATCGAGGTGCATCATCTCGCCAACACGGCCGATGAAATCCATTTCGCGCTGCTGTCGGACTGGCCGGACTCGAAGACCGAGATCGATGCTGCCGACACCGAAATCCTCGAATTCGCGCGTGCCGAGATCGCTCGTCTCAACGCACGCTATCCCTCCGAAGGCGCGCCGCATTGAAGAGCCGGCGCCGGTGCAGGATATAGAAGCGCGGCAAGCTGCATGAACTCGACCTTCTGCTGCGCGGCGACAGCGACACCACGTTCCTGCCGCTCGACGTGCCGCTGCCGGAGAACGTCGTCCACGTGATGACGCTCGATGCCGACACGCGCACCACCCGTGACGCGGTCGCCACCCTCGTAGGCAAGCTCTGCCACCCGCTCAACCGGCCGCATTTCGATGCCAGCAAGCGCGTCGTCACCGCCGGCTACGCGATCCTGCAGCCGCGCATCACCGCGTCGCTGACATCAGGCGATGATGCGTCGTTCTTCCAGCGGGTGTTCTCGGCCAATCGCGGCCTCGACCCTTATGTCTTTGCCGTGTCAGATCTCTATCAGGACGTTTTCGGCGACGGGTCCTTCACCGGCAAGGGCCTCTATCACGTCGACGCCTTCGAGGCCGCCCTGCAGGGCCGCATCGAGGAAAACACCATCCTCAGCCACGATCTGCTGGAAGGCGCGCTGGCGCGCTCGGCGCTGGTCACCGACGTCGAACTGGTCGAGGACTATCCGACCCGCTACTCGGTCGACGCCTCGCGCCACCATCGCTGGGCACGCGGCGACTGGCAGTTGCTCGGCTTCATGCTCGATCCGCGCTCCGGCGTGCCGGCGCTGTCGCGCTGGAAGATGATCGACAATCTGCGCCGCTCGCTGACGCCGATCTTCTGGGTGATGGCGGCGATTGCCGGCTGGACGCTGCTGCCCTTCACGCAGGCCGCGCAATGGCAGGCCCTGCTGATCCTCAGCCTGTTCATGGCGCCGACATTCGACATCGTCAACGCCATCCTGCCCAAGAGCGGCGACCAGACGCCACGCGGCCATTTCTCGGCCCTGGCACGCGACGTCGCCTTCGGCACCGCCATGGTGGCGCTGAAGATCGTCCTGATGGCGCACAACGCCTGGATGATGGGCGATGCCATCGTGCGCACGCTCTATCGGTTGTTCGTCAGCCGCCAGAACCTTTTGGAATGGCGCACCGCCTCGCAGGCGCACAAGGCGGGCGACAACGATGTCGGTTCCTATTACGGCATGATGTATGGCGCCGTGATCATCGGCTTCGTCGGCCTTGCCATTCCGGTGCTGGCCGATTCGACCGGCGCCTTCGTTGCCTTCTTCTTCGCGCTGTTCTGGATTGGCTCGCCCGCCATCGCCAGCTGGATCAGCCGTTCGGCTGAAACCGAGGATCGCTTGCGCATATCGCAGGCCGATATCCATACGTTGCGCACGGTGGCGCGGCGCACATGGCATTATTTCGAAAGCTTCGTGACGGCAGAGCATCACCATCTGCCGCCCGACAATTTCCAGGAAAGCCCGGCACCGGTGGTGGCGCCTCGTACTTCGCCGACCAATATCGGCGTCTACCTGCTGTCCGTCGTTTCCGCCCGCGACTTCGGATGGATCAGCCTGTCCGACGCCATCACCCGCATCGACGCCACCATGGCCACGATCGAGGGCATGCCGCGTGAGCGCGGTCACCTCTTCAACTGGTACGACACCACGACACTGAAGCCGCTCTATCCGCTCTACATCTCGGCTGTCGACAGCGGCAATCTCGCCGGCCATCTGGTGGCGGTGGCGGCGGCCTGCGCCGAATGGGCCGAGGCGCCCTCCGTGCACCTCCAGGGCGATTTCGAAGGCATTCTCGACACGGTCACCATCCTCAGCGAAAGCCTCGATGATCTGCCCGACGACCGCCGTCAGTTGCGCCCGCTGCGCCAGCGCCTCGCCGACCGTCTCGACGGCATGCGGCGCGCTGTCGACACCATCAAGGCGCAGCCCGAAATGGCGTCGATCCGCACCATCAACCTGGCCGTGCTGGCCGGCGAGATCCGCAAATTGGCCACCGCCATCCATACCGAGGCGGTGTCGCCCCAAAGCGACGTCATCGTCGACTGGGCGGCAAGGCTGGAAGCCACCTGCGAAGCGCACGTCCATGACGCGCACAGCGACGACAATGCCGTCGAGGCGCTGCGTGCCAAGCTGCTCACCTTACGCGAGCGCACCCGCCGCTATGCCTTCGAGATGGATTTCTCCTTCCTGATGCGGCCGGAGCGCAAGCTGCTGTCGATCGGCTACCGGGTCGAGGAACACCAGCTCGACGAAAGCTGCTACGACCTTCTGGCTTCCGAAGCACGGCTGACCAGCCTGTTCGCCATCGCCAAGGGCGATCTGCCGACCGAGCACTGGTTCAGGCTTGGCCGGCCGATCGTCGAAATCGGTTTCCAGGGCGCGCTGATGTCCTGGTCCGGCTCGATGTTCGAATATCTGATGCCGCCGCTGGTCATGAAGGAGCCGCAGGGCTCGATCCTCAACCAGACCAGCAAGCTGATCATCAAGCGCCAGATCCAGTATGGCCGCCAGAAGAACGTGCCGTGGGGCATTTCGGAGGCCGCCTACAATGCCCGCGACCGCGAACTGACCTATCAATATACCAATTTCGGCGTTCCAGGCCTCGGGCTGAAGCGCGGTCTTGGCCAGAACACGGTGATCGCGCCTTACGCCACCATACTGGCGGCCCAGTTCAATCCGCGTGAAGCCGTGCTGAATCTCGCCCGATTGCGGGAGATCGGGGCGCTCGGCCGCCACGGCTACTACGATGCCGTCGACTTCACGCCACAGCGCGTGCCGGAAGGCACGGACCATGTCGTCGTCCAGAATTATATGGCCCACCATTCGGGCATGTCGATCGCGGCGGTTGCCGACGCCATCTTCGAAGGTCGCATGCGCGACCGCTTCCACAGCGATCCGGTCATCGAATCGGCCGAACTCTTGCTGCAGGAGAGGGCGCCGCGCGACATCCCGACAGCGACCGTCAGGACCGAGGCCGACGAACGCTCCAAGGACGAGACCGAAGTCGACAGCCCCGACACCCGCATCGTGCTCAATCCGCTGCAGTCGCTGCGGTCGACCAACGTCATGTCGAACGGCCGCTATTCGGTGATGGTCAGCGCGACCGGCTCGGGCTACAGCCGCTGGGGCGATCTCTCCGTCACCCGCTGGCAGCCGGATCCGACCGAGGACCGGCTCGGCTCCTACATCTTCCTGCGTGACGCCGGCACCGGCGACTGGTGGTCGGCTACAGCCGAACCGAAGCGAGCCGCCGAGGAAAAGGCGCAGACCTTGTTCTCCGACGACAAGGCGAGCTTCGTCAAATCGGTGGGCACCTTGCGCTCCGAGGTCGAATGCATCGTCATCTCGGAAGGCAATGGCGAGGGCCGTCGGGTCACGCTCTACAATGACGGTCCGTCCGACCGTCACATCGAAGTGACCTCCTTTGCCGAGCTGGTGCTCGGCCTGGAGGCGTCCGACAACGCGCATCCGGCCTTCTCGAAGATGTTCGTGGAAACCGAAATCTCTGCGAACAACGCGGCGATCTTCGCCACGCGGCGCAAGCGCGAGACCAGCGAGCCCGATATCGCCATGGTGCATTTCGTCACCGATCCGTCCGGATCGGCGCGCGACGCCGAGGCCGAGACCGACAGGCGCGCCTTCATCGGCCGTGGCCGCACCATCGT
>NZ_RZRW01000373.1:0-5830 GCF_003998745.1 Mesorhizobium sp. M7A.F.Ca.US.014.04.1.1
CCTTCAGCGTGTAGATCGGGCGCTGTTCCATCAACTTCTTCAGCCGCTCGGCAAGGGAGGATTTGCCGCCGCCCACCGGGCCGAGCAAATAGAGGATTTGCTTGCGCTCCTCGAGCCCCTGGGACGCATAGCGAAAATAGCCGGCGATGCGCTCGATTGTATCCTCCATGCCGTAGAAATCGGCGAAGGAGGGGTACACTTTCAGGGTCCGGTTGGAGAAAATACGGCCGAGCCGCTCATCCTTGCTGGTGTCGACCAGGTTCGGCTCGCCGATCGCCTCGACCATCCGTTCAGGCGCCGAGGCATACATCGACTTGTCCTCGCGGCAGGCAAGGAGATATTGCTGGATGCTGATCTCTTCCTGCGCCGCGTTGGTGTAAATTTCCGAAAAGAGATCGAAGACGTCAGACTGGTTCTCTCGCATGATGCTTTTGCCCTCGGAGCCGCTGTGGCTTCCATTCGGCTCGTCTCGCATTCAACTGCCGGGGGGCACCGTTTGTTCCCTTCATGTGAAGAGGTGGCCGCGATCTTAAGGATTGAGGCTACTCCGCGAGACCAAAGCGCTCGTTGCGGAGCCGTATTCAGCGGGTAGCGGGTGTGTTGCGAACCCCTGACTGGACGGCTGGGGCGGCCGCGTGCAGTCTTGCCTTGCCAGGAGACAATGATGATCGATCGACGAAGCCTGATCATGGCCTCCATGGCGGCGATGCTGCCGTTGGAAGCGTCGGCCGCGTGGAAAACACGCCGGCCCACGCCAGAAACCTTCGACTACGGGCCGGCCAAGCTCGACATCTACGCGCCCGATGGTGCAACCGGCCTGCCGGTCGTGTTTTTCGTTCATGGCGGCACCTGGCAGTTTGGCAAACGCAGTCAGGTGGACGCCAAACCGGCCTTCCTGCTCGCCAACGGCTTCTGCTTCGTCTCCATCGATTACCGCATGCTGCCGCAGGCCAATGTCGCCACCCAGGCTGGTGACGTCGAAAAGGCCTATGCTTACATCAGGGCCAACATCGCCCGGCATGGCGGCGATCCCAACCGCATCGTCGGCATGGGCCATTCGGCCGGCTGCCATCTGGTTGCGCTGACCGGCATGCGCGGCGGATTGCCGGGCATAGCCGCGCTCATCCTCGACGACACCAGGGCCTATGATCTTGCAGCACTTGCCAAGAATGGCGGTATGGTCCGGGCCTATGCCCGCGTCTTTTCCGATCCCGCGCAATGGGCGGCACTTTCGCCGGCCAGCTATGTCGACGGCCGCAAGCACCCGCCGACTTTCATCGCCTATTCGCGGGCATCGGGCCGGAGCGAGGACTCCAGGGCCTTTGCCGAGCGCCTGCGATCGACGGGCACCAAGGTTACGCTGTTCGACGGCAGCGCCTATACGCATATGTCGATCAATCGCGATTTCGGCGAGGAGGGCGACGCGCTGACCGCGGCCGCGCTGGCATTCCTGAAATCGACGGTTGGCTGATCTTTACGGCACTGGATTAGATCAAAAGTAGCGGCAAGACATTGCTGCAGGTGCTCGCGGGTGCAACTGCTCTGCGATCTTGAGCGGGAGGGAATTGCATGAACGGCGCCGATGTCCTGTGTGACGTGCTTCTGGCCAATGATGTGACGGTCTGCTTCGCCAATCCCGGCACCTCCGAAATGCACTTCGTTGCAGCGCTTGACCGCAAGCCGAAAATGCGTTGCGTGCTCGGGCTGTTCGAAGGCGTGGTGACGGGTGCCGCCGATGGCTATGCGCGGATGACCGATCGGCCGGCCGCGACGCTGCTGCATACCGGTCCCGGCCTGGCCAACGGGCTGGCCAACATGCACAATGCCCGGCGTGCCTTCAGCCCGATGATCAACATCGTCGGCGACCACGCCTCTTACCATCTGCCGCTCGATGCCCCACTCACCAGCGATATCGAGAGCCTTGCGGCGCCGATGTCCAACTGGGTCGGCCGCGTCAAGGGTCCGGCCGATGTCGTGCCGGCAGCTGAAGCGGCCTTTCGCGCCTCGCTGACACCACCCGGCGTCGCGACCCTGATCCTGCCGGCGGATGCCGCCTGGGGCGAAGTCGAGGCGGTTTTGCCCGGCAAGGTGACGTTGGCGCCGACGCCGGCCGTCGATATGGACGCGGTACGCAAGATCGCCGCGGCGATCCGTGCCGCTCCGGGCCGGGCCGGCATGATCGTTCGCGGAAAGGCCGCGCGCGCCGATGCGCTCGCCATCGCCGGGCAGATCTCGACGGGCAGCGACGTCCGGCTGTTCGGCGAGGTTCTGATCGCACGGATGCAACGCGGGCGCGGGCGTGTCGCGCCGACCCGCATCCCCTATCCGGTCGATGCGGCGATGGCTGTGCTGAGCGACGTCGATGTTCTGATCCTGGTCGGCGCAAAGGAGCCGGTTGCCTTCTTCGCCTATCCGGGAAAACCGGGACGGCTTGTCCGGGAAGGCTGCGAGGTGCTGACATTGGCCGCCCATGGCGACGATCTGCATGCGGCGCTGGAGGCGCTTCGCGACGAACTTGGCATCAAGCCGTCGCGACACAAGGTGCTGGCGGCCGCTTTTCCCGACGAGGCAACGCCGAACGGCAAGCTGACGGAAGATGCCGTCGCACTTTCGGTGGCGCGCAAACTGCCGGCCGATGCGATCGTCTGCGATGAAGCGGTCACCTCGGCCAGGCGTTTCTTCGCGCTGTCGGCCTTTGCCGCGCCGCACGACTACATGATGGGCACGGGCGGATCGATCGGTGGCGGCATCCCGATGGCGACCGGGGCGGCAATCGCCTGTCCCGACCGCAAGGTGGTCAATCTCGAAGCCGACGGCAGCGGCATGTACACGGTGCAGGGATTGTGGACGCAGGCGCGGGAAAAGCTCGACGTGGTGACGATCGTGTTTTCCAACCGAACCTATGCGATCCTGCATGGCGAGATGAAGAATGTCGGCGTCGGCGCCATCGGCGAGAACGCCAGGCGCATGCTCGACCTCGACCATCCCTCGCTCGACTGGGTATCGCTGGCCAAAGGCATGGGCGTGGAGGCGGCTCGCGCCGATACGTGCGAGCGCTTCGACGCGTTGCTGGACAGTGCGCTGTCACGGCGCGGGCCGTTCCTCATCGAAGCGGTGCTCTGAGCGCGGGGAAGCGACCTACCAGCGGGTCTTTTCGCCGGGAGCCGCGGGTTCGATCGCCAGCGCATGCACGCCGGCCTTCAGTTCGTCGGCAAGCAGTTCGTTGACGGCGCGGTGACGGTCGATGCGGCTCATGCTGGCAAAGGCGGAAGCGACGACGCGGACGCGAAAATGCGTCTCGCCGGTGCCGTCGTAAGTGCCGTGATGGTCGGAGCCGTGATGGTGGTGGCCGGCATGGAGATGGCTCTCGTTGATGATAACCAGCCTGTCCGGCGAAAATGCCTTGTTGAGCTTGTCTTCCATGGTCGCCTGTATGGACATCGCCATCTCCCTTCACCACATATCGTTGGCGTCTCGGCCTGGAAACCGAAAATCGGTTTCGCGAGGGGCCGCCGCCGCGCAACAAAATCCGCCATTCGCCTGCTTTATGCCGCGATTCAGCGGTTAGGGCGATGATCGCGAAAATGTCAATTCTTGTTTCGCATCTGCGAACGCCCCATAAATGGGTAAGATGAAGCCGTACCCCAAATATTTCGAGAAGATTCGCGTCCGTCCCGACAAGGACGCGGAGCTGAAGTCGCACTCGCCGATCTGCCAGTGGGACGGCTGCAAGGAAGCGGGCACCCATCGTGCGCCGGTCGGGCGCATGAAGGAGGGTGAGTATTTCCACTTCTGCTTCGATCATGTGCGCGAGTACAACAAGGGCTTCAACTACTTTTCCGGCGTGCCGGACACCGAGGTCGCGCGCTTCCAGAAGGAAGCCATGACCGGGCACCGGCCGACCTGGAAGATGGGCGCCAACGGGGCCTCGACCCGGTCGTCGCCCGATATGGCCCAGATGCGCTCCGGCCGCGCCGGCTACTATAACCGCATGCGCGACCCGTTCGACCTGTTCAAGGGACCCAAGGATCCGCGCGAGGCGCGCGAGCGCAAGGCCAAGCCGCTTGAGGCCAAGGCGCTGGAAACGCTTGGTCTTGATACAAAGGCGACTGGCAAGGAGATCAAGGCGCGCTATAAGGAACTGGTGAAACTACACCATCCGGATGCGAATGGTGGCGACAGAGGTTCGGAAGACCGGTTCCGCGATGTGCTGCAAGCCTATCGCGTGCTCAAACAGGCGGGCCTGTGCTGAGCGACCATACGGTTCGTGTCGTTTTCCAACTTTCATAAGGTTGGAAAAGGCTTTAAGACCGCCCCCGGACAAAATCGATTGCCGGCGAAATCAGACGTTTCGCCCGTGGAGACGTTGAGAGATATGAACAAGGTCGATCGCGACATCGCCAACCTGCCCGACACGACGGTGTCGGTGAAGGAGAAATTCGGCTTCGAATCCAAGATGGTGGTGCCGGCCTATTCGGTGACATCGGAGCATGTGCCCGACATCGACCCGGACTATCTGTTCGACAAGAACACGACGATGGCGATCCTTGCGGGCTTTGCCTACAACCGCCGCGTCATGGTGTCGGGCTATCACGGTACCGGCAAGTCGACCCATATCGAACAGGTAGCCGCCCGCCTCAACTGGCCCTGCGTGCGCGTCAACCTCGACAGCCATGTCAGCCGTATCGATCTCGTCGGCAAGGACGCGATCGTGGTCAAGGACGGGTTGCAGATCACCGAATTCCGCGACGGCATCCTGCCCTGGGCCTACCAGCACAATGTCGCGCTGTGCTTCGACGAGTATGATGCCGGCCGTCCGGATGTGATGTTCGTCATCCAGCGCGTGCTGGAATCGTCAGGCCGGCTGACGCTGCTCGACCAGAGCCGGGTTATCCGCCCGCATCCGGCCTTCCGGCTGTTTTCGACCGCCAACACGGTCGGCCTGGGCGACACCACCGGCCTCTATCACGGCACCCAGCAGATCAACCAGGCCCAGATGGACCGCTGGTCGATCGTCACCACGCTGAATTATTTGCCGCACGACAATGAAGTCGCCATCGTGCTGGCCAAGGCCAAGCACTATCGCGACGGCAAGGGCAAGGACATCGTCAACAAGATGGTGCGCGTCGCCGACATGACGCGCTCGGCCTTCATCAACGGCGATCTGTCGACCGTGATGAGCCCGCGCACGGTGATCACCTGGGCAGAGAATGCCGAGATATTCGGCAATATCGGCATGGCGTTCCGGCTGACCTTCCTCAACAAGTGCGACGAACTGGAGCGCTCGGTGGTGGCCGAGTTCTACCAGCGCGCCTTCGGCGAGGATCTGCCCGAGAGCGCCGCCAACGTGGTGCTGGGCTAAGACCGCTCCATGGGAACGACCCACCGGACGTTCCTATGGAGTCTTGTATTCCTCTGCTTTGGTCTCAGTCAGGCAGCCATGGCCCAGAACCAACCACTCAAACCTGGGCAGACTTGGACGTATCACGGCGCGACACCAGTATCCTCGCGTGTGATCATAGGCGCTGTCGATTATCTGGAAGGCGAAAGTCAGCCGATCGTATCGATCTCAGTCTCTGACGCGCCGATACCTAATGACGGAAAGCAGCTGCAAACAATCCCTCACCTCCCTGTAGCGGCTGACGTACTGAGAGAAAGTCTGGTTGAACTTGAGGGTGTTCGTCCAATTCCCGACGGGTTTGACCACGGATACAGTCATTGGAGACAGGCATATGACAGTGGGAAAGGCGGCTATTTTACGATCTCGGTCGAAGAGATTATCGGCCTCCTGCGCACTCAGCTTGGCCAGCGGCCAGCGGTACAATAGAGA
>NZ_RZRW01000374.1:0-5805 GCF_003998745.1 Mesorhizobium sp. M7A.F.Ca.US.014.04.1.1
GGCGATGCTGGCCAGCCGCGGCGGCGTCGAGGTGGTGCAGGCCGTGAGCCTGGGCTGGAGCGGCTACGCGGTGGAGGCGGAATGCTTTGCCTTCCTCGCGGTTCGCGTGCTGCGCGGCCTGCCGATCAGTTTTCCGAGCACGACCGGCGCACCGCGGCCGATGCAGGGCGGAAAACTCGCCGGTTAAGCCAGTTTCTTCTGCAGGAAGATGCGGCTGCGGCCGACGGGGAAGTCGGCAAGTGTTCCAAAGGGCTGATAACCCTGGCGCTGATAGACCTTGGCGGCATTCGGATTGAAGGTGTCGATCCAGGCGTTTTGACAGCCGCGCGCCACCGCTTCATGTTCGGCCGCGTCCAGCATCTTGCCGGCCATGTGCTGGCCACGCAGCCGCTCATCCACCCAGAGCCATTGCACATAAAGCCATCCCCAGGCGGTGTAGCCGGAAATGCCGGCGACGACCGCGCCGGCGTCGTCGCGCACGAACACCGCAAGCGCATGCCTTTCGGACGCGCCGACATCGCCGTCGTTGAACGCCGTCAGCCTTTCGCTGAGAAAAGTGAGGTCTTGCGGCGAGGGATTTGCCGTCGTTTGCAGTGTCGTGTTCATCGCTTTTCCGAGATGGGTTGCGTATCGGCATCGCCGCCATTGCGAAATTCGGACGCGGCAATGCCGTAGCGCTTGAGCTTGTCATAAAAGGTCTTACGCGGCACGCCGAGCACGTCGATGGCGGCGCGCACGTCGCCGCCATGGTCGCGTAGCGCATCGCGGATCAGTTGCGCCTCATAGTGGCCGACCCGTTCGGGCAATGCTGCCGCAGGCTCCGGCGAATGCGCGCGAACCGTTTTCATCTCCTCGTCCGGGCCGAGACCGAGCGCGACGCGATCGGCGAAATGGGCGAGCTCGCGCACATTGCCCGGCCAGTCATGCGACTGGAGATGATCGCTGACGGCTGCATTCACTTTGGCGACAGGCCGGCCAAACCGTTCGGCCGCCTTGCCGAGGAAATGCCCGAACAGCATCGGGATATCGCCGCGGCGTTCACGTAGCGGCGGAATGCGCAGCGTCACCACGTTGAGGCGAAAATACAGATCCTCGCGAAAATCGCCGCGCTGGTCCGGCCGCCCGAGATCGACCTTGGTCGCTGCGACGACCCTGAGATCGATGCGCCGTATCTCGTTCGAGCCAAGCGGCGTGAGGCTGCGCGTTTCGAGCACGCGCAGCAGCTTGACCTGGAGCGCAGGCGGCATGGATTCGATCTCGTCGAGAAACAGCGTGCCGCCGCTCGAATGCTCGATGCTGCCAATCCGCCGCCGCTGCGCGCCGGTGAACGCGCCAGCCTCGTGGCCGAACAACTCGCTCTCTATGACCGTCTCCGGCAGAGCGCCGCAATTCAGCGCGACGAAGGGTTTTGCGCGCCGCCGCCCCCATCGGTGCAGGAGGTCCGCCACCACTTCCTTGCCGGTTCCCGTTTCTCCCTCGACCAGCACATCGACATCCATGTCGGCGATCTGGCGCAAGGTCTCGCGCAACCGCTTGATGGCAGGCGCCTCGCCGATCAGCGGCAGGCCGTCGGCGGCCAATGCCGCGGCTTCGCGCAGCCGCCGGTTTTCCATCACCAGCCGCCGCTTCTCACTCGCCCGTTTCAGCGCCTCGACAAGGCGTTCTCCGGCATAGGGTTTCGGAATGAAATCGTAAACGCCGTCCTTGAGCGCGGCCACAGCGAGATCGACGTCGCCATGCCCGGTAACCAGGATCACCGGTATATCCGCGTCGATCGCTTTGATGCGATCGAACAGCTGCAGACCATTCATGCCTGGCATGCGGATATCGCTGACGACGACGCCCTCGAAATTCCTGTCGACGACGGCAAGTGCTGCCTCGGCGGCGTCGAGTGCGACCACCGTGAAGCCGGCAAGCTCGAGCAATTGCGTGGTGGCGTGAAGGAGGTCCGCATCGTCGTCGACGAGCGCGACCAGCCCTGATCCGTCTGTCATTCAATTCGCCTCAAATCGATGGTGAAGGATGCGCCGCTGCCATTGCCGGGATCGAGCCGCAGCGTGCCGCCCAATTCCTGGGCGATCTCCTGCGAGATCACCAGCCCCAGGCCAAGCCCCTTCTCCTTGGTGGTCTGGAACGGCATGAACAGATTGCCGGCCGCCTCCGGACCAAGGCCGGGTCCATTGTCGCGCACCGAAATCAGCACTCGATCACCGCGCTCGGCGAGTTCGATCTCGATGCGCGGATCGGGCTGGTCCTTCATCGCGTCCAATGCATTTTGCAAAAGATTGACCAGGATCTGCTCCAGCCGGATGCGGCTCGCCATGACCACCGGCGAGGCATTGCCGCGCGGCCTGACGATGGTGACGCCGGAATCGCGTATGCGGCCTGACAGCAGCGACAGCGCGCCGTCGATCGCCTCGCGCACCGGCAGCGGCGAAGCGGCGACGCCCGGCCGGCGGGCGAAAGTGCGCAAGGTGCCGGTGATCGCGCCGATGCGTTCGGTCATCGAAACGATCGATGTCAGATTGCCGCTGGCCGATCCGGTCTTGCCGCTGTCCAGAAAACGACCTGCATTCTCCGCATAGGTGCGGATGGCGGCGACCGGCTGGTTGATCTCATGCGCCACGCCGGCGGCGATCTGGCCGAGGATGGAAAGCCGGTTGGCCTGGGCGAGATCGTCGCGCAGTCGGCGGACCTTGGCTTCGGCATTCTCGCGCTCGGCGATTTCGCCGGCAAGTGCGGTGTTGGAGCGCGTCAGCTCGGCCGTTCGCGTGCTGACCCGGCTTTCGAGCTCGGCATTCATGCGCGCCAGCGCTTCCTGCCGCAGCCTGCGCGTTCGCCGGCGCCGGGTCAGCACGTAGGCAATCAAGCCTAGAAGCAGCAAGCCCAGGAGCGTGGTCAGGCGCGCCGTATTGGCGGCCGAGGAGAGAGCAGCGTCGGCGGGCGTCAGCAGCCACAGACGCCAGCCTGGGACTGCACCGGGCAAATCCTGCACCACCTCGACGAACTGGCGTGGTTTTCCGGCGTTGTCGATCGTCGCCAGGCCATCGCCGGCGCCGCGTCTGAACGGCAGCGGCTCGAAGGCAGCATCGGCCAATTGCAGTTGCTCATGGGCGGCGGCCACGTCCTCGGCCGACAGTGGTGCCAGCGCACGAAACCGCCAGTCGGGCTGGCTGGTGGCCAGCACGACGCCTCGTTCATCGGTGACAAAGACAAGGAAACCGCTGGAACGCCAATTTGCCTCGACGCCGTCGAGCTCGACCTTCAACACCGCAACGCCAAGCGGCTTGCCGTTATCGTCGACGCGGCTCGAAAGGTAGAGTCCCGGCCGTCCGCTGATCGTGCCGAGGCCATATTGGCTGGCAGCACCTTTCGCCATCGCCTCCTGAAAATAGTGCCGGAAATTATAGTCGATGCCGACAAAGCTGGTCGGTTCGCCGGCATTGCTGGCTGATATGGCGATGCCTGCCGTATCGATGACATAGATGGCGGAGGCCGAGGCATCGCCGGCAATCGCCTTGAGCTTGTCGTTGAGGGCCGCTTCTTGCATCTTCCCGGCCCGGCGCAGCGCGCCCCGCACAGCATCGTCGCGGGCCAGCACCAAGGGAACCAGGCGCTGCTTTTCGATTTCGCCGGTCAGCGTTCCCGCCGCCAGCGGCAGAGCGGCAAGTGCTGTGTCGCGCAGATTGTCGGCCGCCTGGCCGGAGGCGATGCGCCCGGCGATGGCGATCGCGCCAGCCAGGACGGCAAGGGCTGCGACCACGGCAAGCCAGCGGCCGTCGCGCAGCCGGGCCACCGCCTCGCGCAGCAACTCACGGCCGGCAAACCCTTGGGATTCGCTATCGGTGCCTGCCTGCGGCGTCTGCCCTCTCCCTTTTCTTCGCGGCTTTCCGGTCAGTGTAATGCGAAAATCCGCCCAGGCAAACGCCACTTGTGCGGAAATCCGCACAAGTATTGTCCGCGCGACCTCTGACAAAGGCGGAAATCCGCGATTCCGGCCTTTCCCCGATCTGGCACGACGCTTGCAAAACTGTTTTCAGCGGCGTGCGACCGGAGCGCCGCGATGGGAGAAGTCACGCAGGCGATCCGTTTTCGCCCATCCGGCCAGGGAGAGTTCGATGCACATCGCAGACCAATCAGGCGCGCTTGCCGCGCAGCGCAAACCTTTCTATGCCCAACTCTACGTGCAGGTGCTCGTCGCGATCACCGTCGGCATCCTGCTCGGCCATTTCTATCCGTCGGTCGGCGAGAGCATGAAGCCGCTCGGCGACGCCTTCATCAAGCTGGTCAAGATGATCATCGCCCCGGTCATCTTCCTGACCGTGACAACGGGCATTGCCGGCATGAGCGACCTGCAGAAGGTCGGGCGTGTTGCCGGCAAGGCGATGCTCTATTTCCTCACCTTTTCGACGTTGGCGCTGATCATCGGCCTTGTCGTCGCCAATGTCGTGCAGCCGGGCGCCGGCTTCAACATCGACCCGGCGACGCTCGACGCCTCGACCGTCAACACCTACGCCGCCAAGGCGCACGATCAGTCGGTCACCGGGTTCCTGATGAACATCATCCCGTCGACCATCGTCGGCGCCTTCGCCGACGGCGACATCCTGCAGGTGCTGTTCTTCTCGGTGCTGTTCGGCATCGCGCTGGCGCTGGTCGGCGACAAGGGCATGCCCGTGCTCAACTTCCTGCAGGCACTGACGACGCCGATCTTCAAGCTGGTCAGCGTGCTGATGAAGGCCGCCCCCATCGGTGCCTTCGGCGCCATGGCCTTCACCATCGGCAAATACGGCATCGGCGCGGTCATCAATCTCGCCATGCTGGTCGGCACCTTTTACGTGACGTCGTTCCTGTTCGTGTTCATCGTGCTGGGTGCGGTCTGCCGCTACAACGGCTTCTCCATCCTGTCGCTGATCCGCTACATCAAGGAAGAGCTGCTTTTGGTGCTGGGCACCTCCTCGTCGGAGGCCGCCCTGCCCTCGCTGATGGAAAAGATGGAGAAGGCCGGCGCCAAGCGCTCGGTGGTCGGCCTGGTCATCCCGACCGGCTATTCCTTCAACCTCGACGGCACCAACATCTACATGACCTTGGCGGCGCTGTTCATCGCACAGGCGACCAACATCCACCTGTCGATGGGTGACCAGATCCTGCTGCTGCTGGTGGCCATGCTCTCGTCCAAGGGTGCCGCCGGCATCACCGGAGCGGGCTTCATCACCCTTGCCGCCACGCTGTCGGTGGTTCCGGCGGTGCCGGTCGCCGGTATGGCGCTGATCCTCGGCGTCGACCGCTTCATGTCGGAATGCCGGGCGCTGACCAACTTCGTTGGCAATGCCGTCGCCACGCTGGTGGTGGCGCGCTGGGAAGGCGAACTCGACGAGGCCAAGCTGGCGAGGGCGCTGGCGGGCACGGCTGATGACAGCCTGCCGGCGGATGTCGTCCCCGCCGAGTAACCACGTGTGGCTTATGCGTAAAAGGCCGGAGGCATGCTGCCTGCGGCCTTTGTCATGCAGTCGCACGTCAGACGGTGCCGATCTTGCTCAGTGGTGTGTCCGGATATGTGCTTGGGCCGACAGGCATGCGGGCTGCCAAAGTGCCCTCGTCGTCGAACAGCACAAGGCTGGCGGCGCCGACGAGCCCGGCATGGCGGCCGAGCTGTGCTGGAACGACCGGTACGTCGCGATAGGCGCGCATGGCCCGCTGCCTGCTGGTTGCCTCGATGGTCGGCGCCATCAGGTCGAGCCCATTGGCGATGCCGCCGCCGACGACCAGCACATCGGGCGAATAGAGATGTAGCAGGTTGGTGAAGCC
>NZ_RZRW01000375.1:0-5795 GCF_003998745.1 Mesorhizobium sp. M7A.F.Ca.US.014.04.1.1
GGATGGTACCGACGCCACGTCGGCGGCTCGAGCGGCATAGCCATCCATGGCGGAAGCGTTGAAAGGTGGCTGGGTACGGAGTGCCACGACCGGTTCCGCCAGAACCCGATCCACCGCCTCGAACAGAGGAACGCTTTCGCCGGCTAGAGGTGCCGCACCATCGAGCAGGCGCTCAAGCGCCTCCGCGATAGGAACCAGCGCCATCAGGAACTCGCCTTGTAGTCACCCGACTTGCCGCCGGTCTTTTCGACCAGGCGGATGCCGGTGATGACCATGGCGCGGTCTACTGCTTTGGCCATGTCGTAGATGGTCAGGCAGGCTACCGAAGCGGCCGTCAGCGCCTCCATCTCGACGCCCGTCTTGCCGGTGACGCGCGCCAGCGCGGTGACCTTCAGGCCCGGCAATGCATGGTCGGGCTCGATGTCGACGGAAACTTTGGTCAGCAGCAGCGGATGGCAGAGCGGGATCAGATCATGCGTCTTCTTCGCCGCCATGATGCCGGCGATGCGCGCGGTGCCGAGCACGTCGCCCTTCTTGGCGTTGCCGGCGAGGATCATCTTCAGCGTCTCGGGCTGCATCGCGACAAAGCCTTCGGCGATCGCCGTGCGCGTTGTTTCTTCCTTGTCGCCGACATCGACCATGTTGGCCTCGCCCTGCGCGCCGAGATGGGTCAGGCCTGATACCATCGTCAGATAGCCTCGGCCAAAGCCTTGCCTGTCAGAAGCAAGCGCGTCGCGGTGGTGACGTCCTGTTGCCGCATCAGGCTCTCGCCGACAAGAAAAGTGCCGATGTCGCTCTTTTGCAGCCTGAGGCAGTCGTCATGCGAGAAAATACCGCTCTCGCTGACCAGCAAGCGGTCGGCCGGAACCATCTTCGCCAGCCGCACTGAAGTGTCGAGGCTGGTCTCGAATGTGCGCAGATTACGGTTGTTGATACCGATCAGCCGCGACGACAGTTTTAGCGCGCGCAACGTCTCGGCCTCATCATGCACCTCGATCAGCGCATCCATGCCGAGTTCGAATGCCGTTGCCTCAAGCTCGCTCGCCAGGGCGTCGTCGACGCTGGCCATGATGATCAGGATGGCATCCGCGCCCCAGGCGCGGGCTTCGTAGACCTGATAGGGATCGAACAGGAAATCCTTGCGCAGCGCCGGCAGCGCGACGGCGGCTCGCGCCCGGGTGAGAAATTCCGGCGCGCCCTGGAAGGACGGTGCGTCGGTCAGCACCGAAAGACAGGCAGCGCCACCCTTGGCATAGGCCTGCGCCAGCGCCGGCGGATCGAAATCGGCGCGGATCAGCCCCTTGGACGGGCTTGCCTTCTTGATCTCGGCGATCAGCGCAAAGGCGCCGGATTTGCGCTTTGCTTCGAGTGCGGCAAGAAAGCCGCGCGGTGCGTCGGCGTCCTTGGCTCGCGCCTTGATTTCGGCCAGCGGCACACGTGCCTTTGCCGCCGCGATCTCGTCGCGCTTGTAGGCCTCGATCTTGCGAAGAATGTCAGACACGTTTTACCCGTTCGAAATCTCGACCAGCCTGTCGAGCACTTGCAGGGCCCGGCCGCTGTTGATGGCTTGCGCGGCGAGCGCGATGCCGTCAGCAAGCGTCGTCGCCTTGCCCGCCACCACCAGGCCGGCGCCGGCATTCATCAGCACGGTGTCGCGATAGGCGCCGGCAGCGCCGCCCAGCATATCGCGCAAGGCTTTGGCATTGTAGTCCGCATCGCCGCCACGCAGTTCGTCCCTGCTGTGGCGCGGCAACCCGACCGCTTCAGGCGTCAGGGTGAAGCTGCGGATCTCGCCGCCGATCAGTTCGGCGACCTGCGTCTCGCCGGTGGTGGTGATCTCGTCATAGCCGTCGCCATGAGCAACCCAGGCATGCTCCGCACCCAGTGCCTTCAGCGTCTCGGCAACCGGCAGGATCCATTCCGGCAGGAACACACCGACCAGCTGCCGCTTGACGCCAGCTGGATTGGAGAGCGGCCCGAGCAGGTTGAAGATGGTGCGGGTGCCGAGTTCGACGCGGGTCGGACCGACATGTTTCATCGCTGGATGGTGCGCGGGCGCGAACATGAAACCAATGCCAGCCTCGTGGATGCAGCGGCCGATGAATTCGGGCGAGATGTCGATCTTGACGCCGAGCGCAACCAGCACGTCGGCGGCTCCTGTCAGCGAGGACAGGCCACGATTGCCGTGCTTGGCAACCGGCACACCACTGCCGGCGATGACAAAGGCCGATCCCGTGGAAATATTGACGCTGTGGGAATTGTCCCCGCCGGTGCCGACGATATCGATGGCGCCGTCCGGCGCGTCGACTTGCAGCATCTTGGCCCGCATGGTGGCGACGGCGCCGGAAATCTCGCTCACCGTCTCGCCTCGCACGCGCAGCGCCATCAGGAAACCGCCGATCTGGCCGGGGGTCGCATCACCCGACATGATGATGTCGAAGGCCTCGCGCGCTTCCTCGAAGGAAAGCGCGCTACCGGTCGCGATCTTGGCGATATGGGTTTTCAGCGCGCTCATCTTGTCGAGGCTTGGGCGACGGCGGCCTGGTCGACGCGAACGTCGTACTGCGTCTGCAACTGCGCCACCAATTGGTCGAGCAGGTCGTCCGACATGCCGGAGGTGAAGGATTTCTGTGCGTCATCCGGCACCGAGCTGGCATCGGCCCCGGCGGGCTCGAACACTTCGGCGACCTTGTACAGGATCTCTCCGTCGCCGGTAGGCGAGGGGATCAGGCCGGTACCGCCTTCGCCGACTCCGAACATCGCTGCGGCACCTTCCTTGCCGAAATCGACGTCGTCAGCCTCGCGCTTCACACCGCGCTTGGTCTGCTTTTCCAGCTTCAGTTCGCTGGCAATGACATCGAGCGTTGCGCCGGCCTTGAGCCGCTTTTCCAGCTCGTCAGCCTTGGCGGCGAGCCGCTTGCTTGTTTCCGCCGCCGTCCAGTCGGCCACGACTTTCTGACGAACCTCATCCAGCGTGCGGTCGCGAGCCGGCGTGATGGACGCCACCTCATAGAAGACGAAGCCGTTGTCGGCTGTGGTCAAGGCATCGTTTTCCGTGTTGGGTTCGGCGTCGAAGACCGCTTTGATCAGCTCCGGCGATTGCGGCAGGTCCTTGACGATGCTTGCATCTGGCCGCAGTCCACTGCGATCGATGGCGTCGATGGTGACGACCTTCAGCTTCAGCTTGGCCGCAGCGTCGGCCAGCGAACTGCCGGCGGCGCGGGTGTCATCGTAATTGTCGCGCACGTCCAGAAGGATGCGGCTTGCCTCGCCCAGCGCCAGATCCTTGCGGATCTGGTCGGACACCTCGGCCAGCGGCTTCACCACCTCGGGCTTGATCTCGGTGACACGCAGCAGCACCGGACCGAAGGCGCCCTGCACGACCTGGCTGACTTCATTGGCGTTAAGCGCGAAGGCGGCGTCGGCGACCGCCTTGTCGGCGATCTTGTCCTTGGCAAGCGTGCCGAGCAACGTGTCGGCTGGGGTCTTGCCTTCCGCCGTGACCAGCTTGTCGAAAGTGGCGCCTGCCTTGAGCGAATCGAACGCGGCCTTGGCCGCATCCGGCGTCTTGAACACGAGCTGCTCGATGGTACGCAATTCCGGCGTGGTGTAACGCGCCTTGTTCTTGTTGTAATCGTCGCTGACCTGTTGGTCGGTGACGGCGGTCGGATCCATGATGTCGACCGGCTCGAGGCGGACATAGGAGAATTTGCGGTATTCGGGTGCCGCATATGTCTTCTTGTTGGCTTCGAAATAGGCCGAAAGCACGCTATCGGATGGCGCCACGATCGGCTCGACGAGTGCCTTGGGCAGCGTCAAATAGTCGATGGTGCGGTCTTCGCCGCGATAGAGCGCAACTGCCTTGAAGAAAGTGTCCGGAGCCTTGAGGCCGTCCGAGACCGCCTCGACAATCTGCTGGCGCACCGCCACCTGAGCACGGTTCTTCAAATAGTCCTCGGGTCGCATGCCAATCTGCTGCAGCATATATTCGAACGTTCTGCGATCGAACTGGCCGCCCGGGCCTTTGAAGGCCGGGTCTTCGCGTGTCAGCTCGGCCAGCCGGTCTTTGGAAAGTCCGAGGCCCAGCTTGCGGGCCTGTTCATCGAGAACGGCACCCGAGACGAGCTGCGCCAGCACCTGGTTATCGACACCGAGCGCCTTTGCCTGTTCGTGGCTGAGACGTTGGCCGAACTGCTGCGACATGACGGCGAGCTGGCGATCATAGGCGAGACGGTATTCGTTGATCGACACTTTGGTGCCGCCAGCGGTTATCACCGAATCATGGCCGGCCAAACCGCCCATCAGCCGTCCGGAAACGCCCCAGACCAAAAAGCTGAGCACCAGCAGCACCAACAGCCCCTTCGCGACCCAGGTGCCTGCCGCGCTTCTCAATATACCAAGCATTTTTACTTCCGATTTATGCGCATTTTCGCATGCGCCGAGTCTGAAACAAGCGCAATAGCGCCCTTCCGGCCCACTGTCGATTGCTTTGTGGCCTGATTTTGGTAGTGAGGGCCAGAGCCCCGATATCATCCGGAGAAGCAAACCCATGACGCCAGGAATTCGCCCGCTCGTCGCCGGCAACTGGAAAATGAACGGCACCAGCGCCTCCCTCAACGAGCTCAGGATGATCGGCAACGGCTTCATGAGTGGGCTTGACGCGGAGACCGAAGCGCTGGTTTGCGTTCCCGCAACCCTGCTTGCCCACGCCGCCGAGATCCTGTCGCGCACGCCGGTGCATGCCGGCGGCGAAGATTGCCACACCAAGGAGAGCGGCGCCTACACCGGCTGCATCTCGGCGGAAATGCTCAGGGATGCCGGTGCGAGCCATGTCATCGTCGGCCATTCCGAATGCCGCGAGCAACGCGGCGAGGATGACGCCACTGTCCAGGCCAAGGCATCCGCCGCGTGGCGTGCCGGGCTTGTTGCCATCATTTGCGTCGGCGAAACGCATGAGCAGCGTGAAGCGGGCGCCACGCTGGACGTGCTGTCGCGGCAGGTCGAGGGCTCAGTCCCGCCAAGCGCCACCCCGTCCAACACCATCATTGCCTATGAGCCGGTATGGGCGATCGGCACCGGCCTGACGCCGACAGCGGCCGACGTCGCTGCGGCACACGCACATATCCGCGAAAAGCTATCGGAAAAGCTCGGCGGCGTCGCGGCGAAGGTGCGCATTCTCTATGGCGGCTCGGTCAAGCCCTCCAACGCGGTCGAACTGCTCGGCGTCAGGAATGTCGACGGCGCGCTGGTTGGCGGCGCCAGCCTGAAAGCGGCGGACTTTCTCGGCATCGCCGAGGCCTATCGCAATATTGCTTGAAGACATTTTCCCTGCCGGACAGGGCTTCCGGTGCACGAAATCGTTGCAAAGGACGGGTTGCTTCCCATATTCCGGCCACGGGCTTGGAAATGCCGTCAAAGCATTGTATTGAGCCGCCTCCAATTCACCGGTCGTGTCCGCGGCCGGGCAAGGCCTTGCCAGGATAAACTATGGAAACCGTACTGATCGTCATCCATCTCATGGTCGTGCTCGCCCTTGTCGGCGTGGTGCTGCTGCAGCGTTCCGAAGGCGGTGGCCTCGGCATCGGTGGCGGGTCCGGCTTCATGACCGCGCGTGGTGCGGCCAATGCGCTGACGCGTGCGACGGCGATCCTGGCGGCTGCCTTCTTCGCCACCTCCTTGACCCTGTCGATCGTCGCCCGCTACGGCGAAAAGCCGATCGATATCCTGGACCGCGTGCCGGCGACCTCGGACGGCGCCGGCAAAGGCGTGCTCAACCAGTTGCCTGGAACCACAAC
>NZ_RZRW01000376.1:0-5784 GCF_003998745.1 Mesorhizobium sp. M7A.F.Ca.US.014.04.1.1
CGCCAAGTCCGATGAGGATCGAACCGCATGTCTTTGGGATCACCCATCCGGCGCCAGTGAACCGGCCAACGGCGAGCGAGGCGATGCCGACCGCCGCAAGGTCGGCCATCGAGAAGATGAGATTGACGATGATGCCGAGGATGAGGAACTGCAACCCGACGGCCATGCCGGCTGACGGATCCACGAACTGCGGCAGGAAGGTCAGGAAGAACAGTGCCGTCTTGGGATTGAGGATCTCGACGACCATGCTGTCGCGAAATGTGTTCGGGGCCGGCCTGGCACCATCCTCGCCCATCCGGTTCCAGCCCAGGAACATGGCAAGGCCCAGCGAAATGAGATATGCGGCGCCCGCCCATCGGATCACCAAGAAAGCGACCGGCGCGTGTTCCATCAGTGCGGCGAGCCCGACCGCCGCGGCCAGGATGTGCACGTAACAACCAAGATGGACACCCAGTGCCGCCATCAATCCCGCCTGACGGCCATGGGCCAGCGTCTGCGCTGTCATGTAGAGAATCGCCGGTCCTGGCATGCAGGCGAAGGCGAGTGTTGCGAGGGCGAACGGAATCCAGAGATCCAGCGATGGCATGACAGCTCCTCCCATGTGATCAAGCCGTGGGAGGAGTAGGCCGGGGGGCAGGCCGAAAACATACGGCGGATGCCGTATTTGGATGATGATCGGGTTTGGCTAATCTGCCGATGGTTAAGGGGCCGTTGCCGGGTTGCCCATTGTAGCGGCTGCGATATCAGCCGGTGGGCAATCCCAGACGAACCGCGTAGGCGGTCAGTTCGGCGGTGTTGTGGAGACTGAGCTTGCCCATCAGATTTTCGCGATGTTTGCGAGCGGTCGGCAGGCTGATGCCCAGTCGTTCGGCGATGTCGCGCGTGATCATGCCTTGCGCCACCAGTTGAAGGATCTGCCGTTCGCGCCGCGTCAGCGGTACCGGGGACAGGATTTCCTGCGCGGCTATCGGCTCGCTTTCCCTGCCTATATCGCTGACCGCGAAGCGAACGGTTTTCGCCAGATAGGTGCCTCCGTTCTTGACCGCTTCGATGGCAGCGCCGAGTTCCTCGGGATCGCCATCCTTGGTCAGGTAGGCGTTGGCGCCGGCGCTGAGCGCGGCGCGTACTGTCCTCGGCTCGACATTGGCCGTCAGCACCACGATCCGCAGGCGTGGCGCCAAGGTCCTGATGGTGGCGATAAACTGCATCCCGGCCACACCTGGCATGCCGAGGTCGAGGATCAAAAGGTCGGCGCGCGTGCTTCGCAGCTGGCCAAGCAGCGCCTCGCCATCCGCAGCCTCGGCGACGACCGAGACATTGTCCATAGCCGAGATAAGCAACTTCAGCCCCTCGCGCACGATGGCATGGTCGTCGGCGAGTATGGCGGTGAGCGAGCGGTTCATCGGGGCACCATCCAGGGCTGCAGCGGCGTATATGGATCGATCGCCAACTTATGCGAAACAGGTTGCCGGTAGATCAACGGTACCGGGGAAGACCGGCCGGAGAATTACTTGGGACAATTGGAGGGATTCGATGCAGGAAGACAAGATACGCCAGGCCCTGGTCGAACTCCTGTATCGCAATTCCTACGGCGTGGTCATCTCCAACATCGTGATCTCGATGGCGGCGGTCTATGTTCTGAGAACGGCCGTTTCCGCCAATTGGCTGATCGGCTGGCTGGCGGCGCTGTATCTGCTGACGGCTATCCGGGTGCTGGCGTCGCGCCGTTTTTTCAGCCGCTCAAGGGATCGCGGCTCGATCTTGCGCTGGGCATGGCTGGCCACGGCGTTTTCCTGTATGTCGGGCCTTCTGTGGGGGGTGCTTGGCTGGGTCGGCTTTATGCCCGAGGCGCCGATCGTGCTGTCCTTCACGGTCATCGTCCTGACTGGTCTCGTCTGCGGTACGGTGCCGTCGCTGTCGGCCTTTCCGCCGGCGCTGGTCGGTTCCATCCTGGCCACGGTGGTGCCGGTCGCCTTGCGCTGCTTGACCACCCAAAGCGATATTTCCGGCGCCTTCCTGTTCCTGCTCGCATCGCTGGTGGCGATCAATTTCTACTACTGCCGTATCACCTACCGCATGCTGCGCGAAACCGTCAGCCTGCGACTGGAGAACGAAACGCTGGTCGAGCACCTGCAAGAGGAACGCGACAGGGCGCAGACCGCCGACCGTGCCAAGACGCGTTTTCTGGCGGCGGCGAGTCACGATCTGCGCCAACCGATCCATGCCCTGAGCCTGCTGGTCTCGACGCTTGCCATATTGGGGCAGCGCGGCGACGTACCCTCCGGCGAGGCGCGCGATCTGGCCAGCCGGGCGAAATCGGTTGTCAGCAACTTCAGTGGGCTGCTCAACGCTTTGCTCGATATCTCGCGGCTCGATGCGGGCATCGTCACGGTCGCGAGCGAGGCGGTGCCGCTGCGCGACCTCTTTGGTGATCTTCGCAATGAATTCGCCGCCGAGGCAAAACAACGCGGACTTACGTGGCGCGTGGTAGACAGCAGTCTCTACGTCGACAGCGACCCGATGATGTTGAAGCGCATCCTCAACAACCTGATCTCGAATGCCCTTCGCTACACCAAGCAAGGTGGTGTCCTGCTGGGCTGTCGCCGGCGCGGCGCATGTGTGGAGATACAGGTCCTCGACAGCGGCCCCGGCATCCCCGCCGATCAGCAGGGGATGGTCTTCGAGGAGTTCGTGCAGTTGCAGAACCCGGCGCGGGACCGCACGCAAGGCCTGGGACTCGGGCTCGCCATCGTTCGCCGCACCGCCGAGCTGTTGGGGCACCCCCTGAAATTGGCTTCGACGTCCGGGCGCGGTTCCCTGTTTTCCATCACCGTCGCGAAGGCCGGCGCGGTGCAAGCTCGCTTGGAGGTCGACACGACATCGCCGGCCAGCAGTGCCGCCGGCATCATGGTGGTCGAGGACGAGGGCGACGTTCTCGATGCCATGGTGCGCTTGCTCAGCCTGGAGGGACATCGTGTCTATCCCGGCCGCTCCGCCGCAGAGGCGCAGGAGGCCCATACGGCGGCGCTGGCTGCCGGCGATGCGCCGGTCGACCTGATCATCGCAGACTACCGTCTCGAGAATGACACCACCGGCACCGACGCGATCCGTGCGCTTCACGCCCATATCGGCCGGCTTGTCCCGACCATCATCATTACTGGCGATACGTCGCCGGCGCGCCTCAAGGAGATCAGCGCCAGCGGCAGCCGCATCCTGCACAAGCCGATCGCCGACGAGGAATTGCGCGAGACCATTACCGCGGTCTGCTTTGGCGGCAAGGCGATAAGTGGCGACACACGTTAAAACGAAACGCGCGCTCGACGGCTCGGCGCGCCGGCAAGCCGCGATGCAGCACGCTGGTGCGCAGGGCCTACCAACATCGAAGCTGCCGCCCGAAAGCAAAAGAGGCCCCGGTCAAACCGGAGCCTCCAATCGTTTCACGCAGGATTTCTCGAAAGGTGAGAAAGATCAGGCAGCTTCTTCCTGCTCGGCCTCTTCATTGTCGGCCTTGGCGCCACGCTTAGGGCCCTTGTTGAGGTTGACCTCGATTAGGCGCACGGCTTCGGTTTCCGACATGCGGTTGACGGCCGCGATCTCGCGGGCCATGCGGTCGAGCGCCGCCTCGTAGAGCTGACGCTCGGAATAGGACTGCTCCGGCTGGTTGTCGGCGCGGTAGAGGTCACGCACGACTTCCGAGATCGAGATCAGGTCGCCCGAATTGATCTTCGCATCATATTCCTGGGCGCGGCGCGACCACATGGTGCGCTTGACGCGGGCGCGGCCCTGCACGACCTTCAGCGCGCGCTCGACATAATCCTCTTCCGACAGCTTGCGCATGCCGATGGAGGTCGCCTTGGCGACCGGCACCTTCAGGCGCATCTTGTCCTTCGAGAAGTCGATGACGAACAGTTCCAGCTTGTGTCCAGCAACTTCCTGCTCGTCGATCGAGACGATCTGGCCGACGCCATGCGCCGGGTAGACGATGTACTCGCCGGTCTTGAAACCGTGACGCGCAGCGGTGGACTTCTTCTGCGGGGTGATCGTTGCCATTGCGCACTGAACTCCTTGTTGTGGTACCGGCGTCCTGCCGGCCCGAACTCGCGCGATCGGAGAAACCGACCGTTAGCCGCACAACAGATGAACCCATCGGAAAAGCCGGACCGGCAAACCGCAACATCGCGACCGCCTGGCCCAGATCGCTCTGGTCCGAATGGGATTTTCACCTTTCAGTGATTTGGGGCGTCTGCGCCATAAATCGACGTTGTGTCACCGGCATGTTTCGCTGATGTAACACAAAAAGTCGGAAGAATCAAGGTTTTGCTGCATACGCGAAGGCCACAACCCGGCGCCGGCTGTCAAGCCGGTTAATGTGACGTGCCTCTTACCCTGCGTAATACCGGCCTTTCCGGCCGTATTGTCAATCGCCTTCGCCGGGCTCGGCGGAGAAGTATTTCTCGAACTTGCCGGCCTCGCCGTCGAAGGATTTCGCGTCTGCCGGCGGTTCCTTCTTGGCGGTGATGTTGGGCCATTTCTCGGCATATTCGGTATTGACCTGCAGCCATTTGTCGAGGCCGGGCTCGGTGTCGGGCTTGATCGCGTCGGCCGGGCATTCCGGCTCGCAAACACCGCAGTCGATGCACTCGTCGGGATGGATGACGAGCATGTTCTCGCCTTCGTAGAAACAATCGACCGGACAGACCTCGATGCAGTCCATGTATTTGCATTTGATGCAATTGTCGGTCACGACATAGGTCATCGGTCGGCTCCGGGACGTCCCATTTTGTTGGGCTTTTTCCGTCAGGTAACGCCTTTGGCCGCTGCTTGCAAGGGCAGCCATTCCTGTCGGCATCAGCGTTTCGAAATGGAATTCCAGGCAGCCGGCGCCCCAGAGGCCGGCGACCTCATGCAGGGCTTCCTGTTTGCCGGGTTCAGTTTTGCTTCAAACACGTCGTTATCCTGGCAAGCGCCGCCTGTTTTTGGACGCCAGGCATCAATCTTCGCCGAGCAATCGGTCGGTCTGGCGACGTTCCTTCTTGGTCGGGCGGCCGCTGCCGGCCTCGCGCAGCCCCGGAATTGCATCGGGAGGGGCTTCGCCCTTCGGTGCGGGCGGTGGCGACATATCCTCGTAGAGCGTACGGGCTTCCTCGGCCGGGCCGCGTCGCGCACCCGCGCCGAGGACCTTCCAGATGAAGATGCGCCGCTCGAGCGTGATGGTCAGGACGTCGCCTGGCTTGACCTGATCGGAAGCCTGCGCTGCTTTGTCGCGATTGATGCGGACCCGGCCGGCGACGACCAGTTTCGCCGCCAGCGAGCGCGATTTCACGACGCGGGAGAAGAACAGCCATTTGTCGATGCGCTGGCGGCCTTCGGCAACCATCGAAGCGAGCCGGGTTCTACTTCTTCAATTGGTCGCGCAGAGCGGCGAGCTTGGCGAAGGGCGAATCCGGATCGAAACGCACCGGGCGCTCCTCGCGCGGCTTTGGCTGGAAGGCGGGCTTGCCGCCTTGCGGACCACCCTTGCCATCCGGCCTGCCACCCTTCCAGTCGGGACGGCCTTCGCGGCGGTCGGGACGCTCGCCCTGCGGCCTGTCACGTCGCTGTTCGCCTTCGGCCTGCGGCTTGGGTTTGAACTTCGAGCGGTCGAAGCGCGGCTTGCCGGCTCCATCGCGCCGTCCTTCATGGGCCGGACGCTCTCCGGGTGCAGCGGCGTTCGGTGCGCCGGCGTCCGCAGGCGCATCGCTTCGGCCGCGCGCTTGTCCGTTGCGTGGGCGATTGTTCCTGCGG
>NZ_RZRW01000377.1:0-5772 GCF_003998745.1 Mesorhizobium sp. M7A.F.Ca.US.014.04.1.1
CGACTTGAGCTTGGCGAACATCGTCGATGTTCCCGAAGGCGCGCCACCCTTGCGCCAGGCGTTCTCGCTGACCACGAACGTATCGTCGAGCTTCAGGCGGCCGGATTTGATGGCATTGAAAACCACTTCCATGGTCATCAGCTTGGCCATCGAGGCCGGCGGTATCGGCTTGTCGGCCTCCTTGGAAAACAGCACCGTCCCGGTCTCGGCATCGATCATGAAGGCCTGCGCGGCCTTGGTCTCGAACAGCTGTGCACCGGCCGGAGCCTGGAAAAACAGCAGCAAGCCAAAAACCAGAAGCCCGGCGAGAGGCGGGAGCAAGCGAAATTGCATGATGTTCGACCCGTTGGCCGGCACCGCCGGCAAGCCCGCGAAAAGTATCAGGCTTTTTGCGCGGCGGATCAACCGCGCAGCGGAAATCCCATCAGGCTTGCGCTCAGTTGCGCACAGCCAGCGCATCGGGCGCGCCATGCGACCAGGCAGCCTGCAGCAAATCATCGAGATTGCGGTGGCCATCGGGATAGAGATTGACCGAATACCAATCCTCGCCATCGAGTTCCGAACGCTGGATCTCGATCTTGCCGTATGCGGCAAGCTCAGCGGCAACACGCTTGGCCTCCGCTGCATCCTCGAACGAACCAGCCGCGACGTAGTCAGTGGACGGACCGGCCGCTGGCGGCTGCCGCTTCCATGATTGGAGCACATCGGCCGGCGACATGCCGTCGCCACCCATCGCGGCGAAGGCATTTGAGGCGCGTTCGACCCGCTCGTCGGCATAGGACAGCGAGGCCACGGCAAACGGCGATTGCGGCGGCAGATTGATCTGCGGACGCTCCGGCACGATCGGGCCGAAATCCGGAAGCGCCAGATCGCCATAGGCCGACGACTGCGTCGACATGATCGGCTGGACAGAACCGGTATCTGTCAACTGGCCCGGAAACGGCACGGCAGCAGTGCCGGCAGGCAGGCTTGGCGACGGCCCGTTCATGGCGACCATGACGCCGGTCGGCAGTCCATCCGACGGGTCTGGCGCCCTGTTGCCGGGATGATAGGAGGCCATCAGATACTGGTCGTCATCGCCGTCGAGCGGCGCGCGGCCGACATATTCGACCTTCACCTGAGCGGTGCCGGTGTTGGCATAGTCAAGCATCTGGGCAGCGCGCTCCGATACGTCGATGATGCGGCCTTCGTGATATGGGCCGCGATCGTTGACGCGAACGATGACCGAACTGCCGGTCTTGAGATTGGTGACGCGGGCATAGCTTGGCAGCGGCATGGTCGGGTGCGCCGCCGTCAGATGGGTCATGTCGTAGACTTCGCCATTGGCGGTAAGCCGGCCATGGAAGGCGTCGCCATACCAGGAGGCGAGGCCGACCTTGGCGTAGCGCTTGTCTTCCTTCGGGTAATACCACTTGCCACGGACCTGATAGGGTTTGCCAAGCTGATCCCTGCCGCCGCCACGTTGGATGCGCCCGTTCCGGGAGATCACACGCGGGCTTGCCTTCACGCCATATTCGGATTCGGCGAAATACTCCTTGGAGCGGGTCTTCTTGTTGACCATCGCTTTCGGCTCAGGCTGCGACGCGCAGGCGGCCAGCAAGGCAGCCGACATGGCGAACAACGCGACGGTAGCAGCGCGACGAAGACGCGGTGGCGTCACAGCCTGCATTTTCCTGATGTCCCCTTCAGTCTCAACTCAAGGCGTCGCGTTCAACCACCAGAGGAGCCAAAACACTCACCCGACAATACCAACGACGCTTAAAACCCCGATCCTTTGTGCGCAGGAATTGCTTATCACGGTATTAACCGATTGTGGCCGCAACCGGGCAAGATTGTGGCGTCTCCACCGTAAGAGCTCTCTGAAAAGTAACGGTTTTCGTGCTTCCACGCGAGAGATGTGATGCCCTCTGCCACAGAAAGCCTGGCTTCGCTCCTGCCCGCCGTGTCTGCCGGTTGACCGGGCTTTGTCGGGCAGCGGACCGACCGCCGGAACAAAGAAATGCGCCGCTAGTTTCATCCGCAGGGCACTCGAACAGAAGGACGAGCATGATGAAAATGACTTCATTGATGGTCGCGATCGCGATGTCGCTTTCTGCCGGGTCTGCGATCGCCGCATGTCCGGACAAGTCAGCTTCGAACACCGGGACCGATGCCGGACAGACCGCCGGTATTTCGAAAGATGGAACCCACGCGCCTTTAGAGACTCCGAAGGCCATGGGCAACGCGAACAAGCCAGCCGCCAAGGATGGCACCACGATGCCATTGGCGGGCGCTGAAGGCGGGGGCGACAAAAACCTTGCAACCTCGCAGCAGGATATCGAGGCGCAGCAGCACGGTGATAAGGCCGCGGCGGCAAAGGCGGACGAAAATTGCAAAGACTGAGGACCGTACAGGCCGGAGCCGATTTGCAGCTTCGGCCTTCCTCACCAGTAGCTGTTCCCTTGGCGAAAGTTAAATCTGCGGGATACCGCAGCTGTCCCAAGAGGCTGACCCGTAGGGATTCGCCAGTCGGCGGGCTCCTTCTTCATCATGCACCAATGGGATAGCGAGTTCCGGTGCTCGATTCCGACAAACTCAGAGCCTGCCAGGACGGCAGGAACCGACACAGTGGTGGTTGACGCAGCCCTCAATGCCGCTTTACAGGAATGAGGCGTGAACCAGCCGGGAGCGCCTTCGGTGCCAATCCGGTGCCACAGGCCAAACGAGTTGGCCCCGCGCTGCCCAAATGGTTGAAAAACCACGATGGAGGAATGGCCGAGCGGTTTAAGGCACCGGTCTTGAAAACCGGCGTGGGTGCAAGCTCACCGTGGGTTCGAATCCCACTTCCTCCGCCATTCGATCGAGAAGGGCATACAGAGCATACAGAACTGAGTACGCCGATTTCCGCCTCCGTGGACGTAAGGGTGAAGCGTCAAACATCATGTCTGCTTTCTCCTGACCTTGGGCGTCAGCACTGGTAACCCCCCTGCTCATTCGACGTTCTATCCCTTGCATCGACCGCAATCAGAGGTATGCTAACACTTCATTCTGGTTGTATATTTCGCAAGGCTTATGGGATATTCGATCTCTCACGAGCGCCTGTCGGTAGTGATCGGTCGCATATATGAGGCCGCCTACGATCAATCGATTTGGCTTGACGTGGTCCTTCAGTTGCAAGCCATGTTTCATGGCTCCAGAGCCTGTTTCTCGGGCATCGACTGGGCCAATGTCGAGGATAGCTTTTGCGTCTCACCGAGCCGCGACCCCTATTGGGACAGGATTTTCCTTGACCATTTCGCGACCAACGAACTCTTTGCGCCGCGTGTGGCCGCGCCGCTTGGCCGGGTTTTTAGCGACACCCAGTTGATTGGGCGGCACCGTATTGAACGCACCTCCGTCTGGAACGAATGGATGATGCCGCAGGACATGTATGACGGCATGTTCTGCAATCTGCGCGCGTCGGAAAAGAACTACTGGTTTTTCGACGTGCAGCGAGGCCGAGGGCAGCCGGCGTTCGACGCCGATGATCGTGCGATGCTCGCCCTGATCACGCCTCATCTGCAGCGCGCTGCGGGTTTGGGCCGACATTTCGAGGCGCGACCTGTGCTCCGATCGCTGCTCGGCCACCTGCCCTTCGCCGGCTTTATCGTCGATCCGCGCCTGCGCATCCTTGACATGAATGACGCCGCGCAAAGACTTTTGGTACAGCCGATCACTCTGCTGACGGCGAACGGTGGCCATCTGGCCACCTCCGATTCCACGCAAACCCAAATGCTGCAACGTGCGGTCGCACGAGTCTGCCGGGTGGACGAGAGCGAGTTTCCCATTTCGGCTGCCGATTTGATCTTGCGGTCGGAGCGCGGCGACCAACTGGTATTGTCGATTGGATTGTTGCCCGACGGCGAGATGTTCGGCCTGTCGGCTGGACCTTGCGCGGTGGTGCTGGCGCGCGAATCACGTTTGGCCCTGTCGACGAGCTTAGCCGATCAACTGCGAAAAACCTTTGGGCTGACAGGGAAAGAAGCTTCCGTCGCGCTCGCGCTCGCAAGCGGATTGTCCTTGAAGGAAATAGCGATCAGGGAAAACATGGCCTACGGCACCGCACGCGTTCATCTGGACAAGATTTTTCGCAAGACAGATACGCAGAGGCAGAGTCAGCTCATTGCGCTGCTGAATGCATTTCGTCTTCTGCCCTAACAAGCTGCAATAGCACATTAAGGTTCTTCGAGTGCAGGGCGTTGCGACTGTGGCGAGCCAGCGACAGTGCGCCACTCTTTGGCCGGTCTATGGCATTTGATATATATATCGCCCACCCATCATCCGTTATTGCGAATCTGAAGCACTGATTTGCTCGAAGCATTGCTTTGCTTGGGCTGTTCTGATGACGGCAGATTGCATTTATTGGACGATGGGGCGGGCCTATCATGAGACTCTACGGTTTTTCGGCAGACAAAGCCTACCCACTCGTTTCCTTGCGCGCGCAACTCCTCTCGCAGGCCAGTCGCTCGGCACTGCGTTTCGCAATCGGCATGGCCGGTTTCGCCGGCTCGGCTGTTTTCTTTTCCCCGCAGGCGCAGGCGGCATGTACGGTCACTCTGGGAACTGATGTGCAGTGCGGCACCACCTCCACGGTCAATGCCGTCAATCCGGCTGCTCCTCCCAACGACCGGGGCTATTCATTTTCTTCACCGTTTACGGCCCACCTCGCGATCGATGCCGGGGCGACGGTCAGCGGATTTGGCCTCGCGATCGAGAATACCGGCAATGGCGCCGTCATGGTCGTCAACAACGGCACGATCAGTGTCGATGCGGGCAACACGCCAACAGCCGGCGGGACCGCGGCACTCAATATCGATGCCGCCTCCAACCTGATCACGTACACAGGCAGCGGCGCGATCACCAATAACGGCAGTGGCGATGCCTTCGCAATAAAGCAGAATGGCCTGGGCTCGATCGATGTCGATGCCACCGGCGATATCACGGCGGCTGCCGGCTCAGGCATTGTGGTGCGTAACACGGCGGCGAGTGGCTCCATCGATGTCACCACGGGCGCGGTGACGGCGCTGGCTGCTGGCATGTTCGGTATCGACGTCCAGTCGTCTTCGACGGCAGGCAATCTCACGACCGTGGCGAACGGCGATGTGACGGCGGGCAATACCGGTATCTTGGGTCGAGTTTCCTCCACAGGAACTGGCAACATCGATATCACGGCGAACGGCGCCATCGACGCAGGCAACGGCATTATCGCGCAGAACTTGGGCAACGGCTCGACGACGGTGAAGGCGATGGGACCGGTCACCGCGACAATGGCGTCGGGCCTTGGCGTCTTCGCTCAGGGCCGGGGCGATGTCTCGATAACAACGGGTGCGGTGACCTCGACGGGCGGTCAGGCGGTCTATGCAATAGGGACCGGCACAGGCACAGGCACAATCGATGTGACGACCAACGGCAACGTCTCGGGCACTGCAGGCATCCTCGCAGGTAACTCCGGCACGGGCATGATCAGCGTGATCGCCAATGGTGCGGTGACCGGCACATCCTTTGACGGCATCGTCGCGAACGGTGGTGGCGCGGTGGACGTGCAGGTCGCCGGCACGGTGATGGGCGCGCGTTCCGGCCTGACCTTGATTGGTGGCGGCGGCGGCACGGGTAATCTCTCGGTGACGGGCGCGGGCGGCTTCGTCGGCGGCAGCGACGATGCGGTGAATATTCAGAACTATGGCCCGGGCACGGTCACGGTCGATATATCCGGCGCCAGCAGCTCGACGAGTGGCGGCGGCCTCGTGGTGCGCG
>NZ_RZRW01000378.1:0-5764 GCF_003998745.1 Mesorhizobium sp. M7A.F.Ca.US.014.04.1.1
TTTCCCGGCATGGTCAGGCCCGCCATATCGGCCGGACTGGTCTTCATCGGGCTGCAGCACGTGCTGTCACAGCAGGCCGCCGCCTATCTGCCGCTCAGCGCCGTCAGCGGTCATATCGAGCGCGGCGAGATGCGGCGCATCGACAATACGCCGGTGTTCCAGCGGCCGATCTACCTCGCCTATCCCTCGAACCCCGCCTCGTCGGATGTTCTGGATGTCGCGCTCACAGGCCTGCGCACGCTGGCCAGAGACTGGGCCGAAGGGCAGGGCTTTTCGGAAGGCGACCGTGCTCTCAGCATGGCCGGCCAGATCTGACCGGCCAAGCCACGCGGGTGATGGTGACGCTCGCTATGCCGGCTCGGTCACGGCCGCTCTCTGCAGCCTGGCCAGTTCGGCATATGGAATGTGGCAGCGGATCGAATGGCCGGGCTGGGCCTCGCTCAGCGGCGGCTCCTGCTGTTCGCAGATCGGACCGATCTTGCGCGGGCAGCGCGTGTGGAACACGCAGCCCGACGGCGGATTGGTGGCGCTCGGGATTTCGCCGTCGAGACGAATGCGCGCCGTCTCGGTCTGGTCGAGTTTGGGCACGGCCGACAGCAGCGCTTCTGTGTAGGGATGATGCGGCCCGGAAAAGACTTGCTCCGACGGTCCGAGCTCCATGATGCGGCCGAGATAGAGCACGGCGATCTTGTCGGAGAGGTAACGCACCACGGCCAGATCATGCGAGATGAAGATGTAGCTGACGTCTTCCTTCGACTGCAGGTCGGCGAGCAGATTGAGGATGGCCGCCTGCACCGAGACGTCGAGCGCCGAGGTCGGCTCGTCGCAGACGACGATGCGCGGGACGCCGGCGAAGGCGCGGGCGATGGCGACGCGCTGCTTCAGGCCGCCGGACAGTTGGCGCGGTTTTACAGCCAGATGCCGGTCCGTAAGCCGCACCGAGCGGACAAGGTCGTTGAGACGAGCCTCCAGCGCCTTGCCGGAGAGGCCCGCCAGCCGCTTTAGCGCGCGTCCGATCAGATGCCGGATCGAATGCGATCGGTTGAGTGCGGAGTCCGGGTTCTGGAAGACGATCTGCATCGCCTTGATCTGGTCGTCGCTGCGGTTCTCCAGCCTGGGCGCCAGCGCCTTGCCTTCCAGCTCGATCGTGCCGCCTGCGTCCGGCGGCACAAGGCCGAGCAGCAGCCTGGCGAAGGTCGTTTTGCCGCTGCCGGATTCGCCGACCAGCCCGAGCGTTTCGCCAGGCCGCAGGTCGAGGGACACGTCCTTCACGGCGCGCAGTGCATGGCCATGGCTGGCATAGGTCTTGTTCAGCCCGGTGACGCGCAGCACCGGCGCTGCCGCCGCCCTTGGTACAGGCGCCACATCGCTCGGTGTCGCACGCGGCAGCGCCTGCGCCTTGTCGTGATGAAAGCAGCGCGACAGCCGGCCGCCCAGATCGTAGAGCGGTGGCAATTCGCTGCGGCAGCGGTCGTCGGCGAGCGCGCAGCGATCGGCGAAGGCGCAGCCCTTGATGTCGACCCCGATGCCGGGAAGGAAGCCGGGAATGGTATCGAGGCGGCCCTGGTCCTTGCGCTGGCCCCCGCGCGGCAGGCAGCGCAGCAAGGCTACGGTGTAGGGATGGCGCGGGTCGTTGAAGACGACCTCCGTCGGCCCTTCCTCGACCAGCATGCCGGCATAGAGCACGCCGACGCGGTCGCACATGTTGGAGACGACGGCGAGGTTGTGGCTGATAAACAGGATCGAGGCCGACAGTTCTTGCCGCAGCTGTGCGATCAGGTCGAGCACTTCGGCCTCTACCGTCGCATCGAGGCCGGTGGTCGGCTCGTCGAGGATCAGCATCGAGGGATCGTTGGCCAGCGCCATGGCGATCGCCACGCGTTGCTGCATGCCGCCGGAAAGCTGGTGCGGGTAGCGCTGCATCACGCTCATCGGATCGGAGATGCGCACGCGATTGAGCATCGCAATCGCCCGGTCGGTGGCCGCTTGTCCCGAAATACCGCCGAGTTCAAAAATCTCGGTCAACTGACGGCCGACGCGGATCGACGGGTTCAGCGCCTTGCCCGGGTCCTGATAGACCATGGAGACGCTTTCGGCCCGCGCCCGCCTGAGCGCCTCGGCGTCGAGTTTCATCACGTTCTGGCCGTCGAGCGATATCGTGCCGCCGGTGATAGAACCGTTTCTCGGCAGATAGCGCACCACCGTAAGCGCCACGGTGGATTTGCCGCAGCCGGATTCGCCGACCAGCCCATAGGCTTCGCCCTGGCCGATGGTGAGGCTGAGGTTACGCAGCACGGCGCGGTTGCGGCCGGCGACGCGGTAGGCAACCGAAAGATCGGTGACTTCGAGTGCGTTTTCGGCCTTGGCGGAGTTAGTCATTGAGCGCTCCGTGAACGCCGTCGGCGGCCAGATTGACGCCGATGACCAGCGAGGCGATGGCGAGCGCATCGAACAGCACCGTCCACCAGAAGCCGCCGCCGATCATGCCGTAATTGTTGGAGATCGACAGCCCCCAGTCGGGAGAGGGCGGCTGGATGCCGAAACCCATGAAGGAGAGCGTGGCGACGGCGAAGATGGCATAGCCGAGCCGCACAGTGGTTTCGACCAGGATCGGCGGAATGACGTTGGGCAGGATCTCGACGAACATCGTATGCAGGGCACTTTCATGCCTTAGCTGCGCGGCAGCGACATAGTCGAGTTCACGCTCGGCCAGCACCGCGGAGCGCACGGTGCGCGCGATGATCGGCGCGAAGCTTAAGCCGATGACAACGATGACCGTCGTCTTCGAGGTACCGAGCGCAACGATCGCCAGCAACGCAACGATGACCACCGGGATCGCCATGAAGGCTTCCAGGATTCGGCTGACGACATCGTCGACGAGGCCGCGAAAATAGCCGGTGACGAGGCCGAGCGCCGTGCCGGCCACTGTCGCCAGCAAGGTCGCCAGCGGGGCGACGGTCAGGATGTCGCGCGAGCCGACGATGACGCGCGAGAAGACGTCGCGGCCGATCTGGTCGGTGCCGAACCAGTGTTCGGAAGAAGGCGGCGCCAGCGCGTTGATGATGTCGTCGGCGAGCGGGTCGTAGGGTGCGAAGTGCTCGCCGAACAGCGCGCAGGCAACCCAGAACAGCACGATGGCGAAACCGACAAGGAATGTTCGCGAGCGCAGCAGCGAGAAGAAGACCTCGGCCAGCGGGCCGCGCGGGCGCGTGTCGTCGGGTGTCGAGGAGGTGGTCTGGATGGTGCTCATTGGTCTGACCCCAGCCGGATGCGCGGATTGAGCACGGAATAGAGGAAGTCGGCGACAAGAGTGGCCACGGCATAGACGATGCCGATGGTGAGGATGCCGGATTCCAGCATCGGGAAATCCTTGCCGCGCGCGGCAGTGAAGATCAGCGAGCCGATGCCCTGGTAGCGAAACAGCGTTTCGATGACGACAAGGCCGCCGATGAGGTAGCCGGTCTGCGTGGCGATAACGGTGATGGTCGGCAGCAGCGCATTGCGCAGCACATGGCGCCAGATCACCGTGCGCCAGGGCAGGCCCTTCAGCACGGCCGTTCGCGTGTAGTCGGAATCGAGCGCTTCGATCATGCCGGAGCGCGCCATGCGGGCGATGTAGCCGAATAGCACCAGGAACAGCGGCAGCGACGGCAGGATCAGGTAGTAGAGCTGCGTGAAGAAGCCGGCGTCGCGCGGCCATGCGGCCGATATCGGCAGCCAGCGCAGCCAGACACCAAAGATCAGGATCAGGATGATGCCGGTGACGAATTCCGGCAGCACCGTCACCGACAGACCGCCGAGGCTGATGATGCGGTCGAGCGGGCGGTTGAGGTTGAGCGCGGCGACGACGCCGCCGAGGATGCCGATCGGTACCACCAGCACGAAGGCGACCGCCGCCAGCTTCATCGAATTGCCGAGCGCATCGATGACGAAAGGCGCGACCGGCGAGCGGAAGATGTAGGACGTGCCCATGTCGCCCTGGACGAAATTGGAGATCCAGCCCCAGTACTGTGCCAGCAGCGGGCGATCGACGCCGAGCGTGTGATTGAGCGCGTCGACCGCGCGCTGGTCGGCGAATGGACCCAATATGGCGCGCCCGACGTTGCCGGGCAGCACCTGGCCGCCCAGGAACACCATGATGCTGAGCAGGAACAGCGTCACCAGCGACAGCGAGACACGCCGGGCAAGGAAGGAGAGAATGGCTAAGACTCCTTGTGGAGCCAGCCCCATGCGGGAGCTGGCTGTTAGAGGATTGGCTTTCCCTTTGAGCATGATCCCGAAAAGTGGGGACCGGTTTTCGGAAAAGGTCATGCTCCAACAAAGAGTTAGTTCAGGCTTTCGATGCCTTGTCGAGGAACAGCTGCGACATGGCGGTCGGCTGTACGCCGGCCACGCCCTTCGCCGTCGCCGTCAGATAGTCGTAGAAATAGCCGAAAATAACAGGCGTTTCCTCGAGCAACAGCTTCTGGATCTTGCCGGCGTCGGCCTTCTGCGCCTCGAGGTCGAGTGCTGCGATGTAGCTGGTCGCCAGCGCGTCATAGTCCTTGTTCTTGAAATGCGCCGCATTCCAGGTGCCTTCGCTCTTCAGCGGTGCCGCAAGATAGACGTTCGGCACGCCGCGGTGGCCGTAGTCGGTGATGCCCATCACCGAATCCAGCCAGTTCGACTTGCCGAACACCGCGTCTCCGTAATAGCCGCTCTGGTCGAGGATGTTGAGGTCGAGCTCGACGCCGATCTCCTTGACCCAGTTCTGGATGAGCTGGGCGTATTCGGGGATTTCCAGGTAGCGTTCGGTGGTCAGGGTTATCTTGAAGCCCTGGCCAAGGCCGGCTGCTTCCATGAGCTGCTTGGCCTGGGCGATATCCTGCTTGCGTTGCGGCACGCTCGTATCGGTCGAAGGATAGACGGCGGCGAACGGGCTGTCATTGCCCAGGGCGGAGCGTCCCTTCATCAGGCCGGCGGCCAGCTTGTCGCGATCGAGGCAGAGCGCAATGGCTCGGCGCACGCGCGCATCCTTCAACGGACCCTCGTCGCAGCGCATGTGCAGTTGCTGATGGGCCGACGACTTCAGGCTGATGATGTCGATGTTCGGATCGTTGAGCAGAGCGACGCCGGCCAGCACCGGCATCTGGTTGATGATGTCGACCTGTCCGCCCTGCAGCGCCAGGATCTGCGGCTGCATGTCGGTGAAGAAGGTGAATTCGGTGCGCTCGGGCAAGGCCTTCGGCCCCCAATAGTCCTCGTTGCGGACGAAGGACGCGCCGACCTTTGCCGTGTATTTCTCAATTCTGAACGGCCCGGTGCCGTCGAAGCTCTTTTCGTAGTCGCCCTTGTAGCTCGCCGGGATGATGACGGCGTTGTAGTTGTCGGACGACAGCATGTAGGGGAAGTTGCCGTTCGGCGCATCGAGGTGGAATTCCACCGTGTAGTCGTCGACCTTCTTTGAAGCGCCTTTCTGCAGGATGCCGGTGAACACCGACAGCGCATTGGACGAGTTGGCCGGGTCGGCAAGGCGGTCGATGCTGGCCACGACGTCGTCGGCCTTCATCTCGCCGCCGCTGTGGAATTTTACGCCCTTGCGCAGCTTGAAGGTCCACACCGTGCCGTTGTCGTTCGGCTTCCAGCTTTCGGCCAAGGCCGGCTGCAGCACCAGATCGGGGCCGTCGACGCAAAGGAATTCGGCAACCTGCTGCATGATCAGCAGTCCTACGGCGTCTGCAATGCTGCCCGGGTCGATCGTCCCCGCCGGCACACGTCTGGCGAC
>NZ_RZRW01000379.1:0-5759 GCF_003998745.1 Mesorhizobium sp. M7A.F.Ca.US.014.04.1.1
GTTCGACCCTGACCGGTTCGCTGGCCACTGCGGCAGCCGGCGCTTTGCCTTCACCTGCGATGCGCAGGCTGATCGTCTGGCTCAGGGGCTGGCCGGCAGGCAGCACATACGGCCACGGCAGCACCAGCGGCCGCACATAGGTCTTGTAGGAGGCGTCCGACCAGTTGCGCTGGTCCTCCATTTCGAAAGTATCGCCTTCCATCCGGCACTCAGCGATGACACCAGGCCGAACCTGATGGGAGATGGCGCGGATATCCTTGAAAGGCTGCCAGGGGTCGATCAGCTGGGGAAGTTTCGTCGCCACCACGCTGCCGTCTGTGTGCTCGACCATGACCGGGCTACCGGCGAGGTCGGCGATCGGGTGCAGGATACAGAAGCCGCAGCGGTTGGTTTCGAAATCGTTTTCGGGAAGGGCGCTGACGTCGAAGACCAGACGGCCGTCGGCAGAGCCTTTGATGGTGGCGCGGAAGCCGAGCCGGTTTCCATCGGGGGCCAGGCAGCTTGCCGAATAGCTGACCGAAAAAGCGTCGGCACCCTGCTCGATCACCAGGTCCGTCAAATTTGGCTCATAGGTGCCCCAGTCGCGGTCACGCACGATATAGGCGATGGCGCGCAGCACTTCGGTGCCGCCATGGCGGATGGTGCGCAGATTGCCGTTGACGAAGTCGGCGCTGAGCGAGCCTGCGCTGAGCCTGACCGGCTCGGCCTCGACCACGCGCGTGCCGTAGAGCAGGAAAGTGCCGGCGGTCATTTCGGCAAGGCGTCGAGTTGCACCGGTTGCCGGCTCGCGGCCCCAGCATAGGCGGCCTCGACCAGCGCGAATGTCCTAAGATTGTCGGCGCCCGAGGTCGCCGGCTCGGTCCCCTTTGCCAGGCAGTCGACCCAGTGCTGCTGGATGGCTACGACGCTTTCCTGGATGTTGTGCCAGGGCCGCGACGCCCAGGCCAGCAGCGGCGGCGAGACGTCGGTGACGGCCGTGCCGCTCTTGCCGGTGACGGTCAGCCGGTATCCCTGCGCCAGCCGGATCGTGCCGTCGCTGCCATCGATCTCGATCAGCGTTTCGGGAAACGGCTCGGTGGCGAGCTTGGTCGCGTAGCTGCAGTCGACCACGGAGGTTGCGCCGCTCTTGTGGTCCATCAGCATGGTCGCCACATCCTCGCCCGCAATGGCGGGATTGATGCGGGCGATTCGTGTCGTGATGGTCGAGACGTCGCCGAGCAGGAAACGGGCGATATCGAGGATATGGATACCGAGGTCCTCGATGATGAAGCGCTTTCCCGTCGCCAGATAGGGCTGACCGGAAAACACGTCATAGGCCGAGCGGAAGGAGATACGCCCGAAGAAGGGCGTGCCGATCTCGCCGCTATCGAGCACGGTCCGCACCGCCTGGATAGGTGACTGCCAGCGAAAATTCTCATGCACCATCAGCGGAACGCCGGCTTCCGCGCATGCCTTGACCATCGCCTTTGCGTCGGCAAGCGTCGGCGCGAACGGCTTTTGGCAGATCACCGGAACGCGGTGGGCGGCCGCCATTTCGACAAGCGGACGATGGCTGGGCGCGGTGGTGGCGATATCGACGAAGTCCAGGCTTTCGCCGGCAAATAGTTCCGCCGCATCGGTATAGCGCTTCGCAATGCCGAACTGGTCACCGACGATCCGCAACCGTTCCGGGTCACGGTCGCAGATGGCGATGATCGAGGCGCCCGCTATGTCGCGCCAGGCATGCATCTGGTTGACGGCAAAGAAGCCGCAGCCGATCAGCGCTCCCCGCAGTTCCGCCATGCTCAGCCTGCCTTTGCCATCTGCATCAAGGTGACACGTTGCTGAAGCCGGCGCTGTGCCTGGTCGACGACGACGGCGACGATGATGACGAGGCCCTTGATCACCATCTGCCAGAACGAACTCACGCCCATCATCACCAACCCGTCCGAAAGAATGCCGATGACGAAGGCGCCGACGATGGTGCCGCCGATCGTGCCGCGGCCGCCCGACATCGAGGTGCCGCCGAGCACTGCCGCCGCAATGGCGTTGAGCTCGAAGCTTTCGCCCGTCGCCGGATGCGAGGCCATCAGCTCGGACGAGATGATCAGGCCGACGATCGCCGCGCAGAAACCGGAGAACATATAGACGAACATCTTGACCATGTTGACCCGGACGCCCGAAATCCGCGACGCCCGTTCATTGCCGCCGACGGCGAAGATATGGCGACCGAGTGGCGTGTACTTGGCGAGATAGGCGGCTCCCAGTGCAACGACGATGAGGATCCAGATCGCCACCGGCAGGCCAAGCAGCCGACCGGCCCCGAGGAAGCCGAAGCCGGTGGTGCCAAGCTCCGGCTTGCCGACGAGGTTGGGAAAGGTGCGGCCATCCGACGACAGCAGCGCCAGGCCGCGCGCGACATAGAGCACGCCGAGCGTGGCGATGAACGGCGCGACGTTTAGCCTGGTGATCAGCAAGCCGTTGACGGCGCCGATCAATATGCCGACGGCAAGCGTGATCAGCGCGATCTCAAAGACGTTGAAATAGATGGTGTAGCCGATCTGCAGGTCGATGCCGTTGAGCACGAGATACCCGGCCACCATACCGCACAGGCCGACGATCGAACCGACCGAAAGGTCGATGCCGCCGGTGATAATGACGAAGGTCATGCCCATCGCCAGGAACGCATTCAGCGCCACGTGCTTCGACATCAGGATCAGATTGGCGGTCGACAGGAAATTAGGCGCCGCGATCGAAAAGAAGATCAAGACGGCGATGAGCGCGATGAAGGTTCTCGCCTTCATCAGCGTCAGCAGCAGCGAGCCGCTCGAGACGGAGGGGACAGCCGCCTTGGCCGGGATGTCAGTCATGGGCGGTTTTCTCCGTGTGCGGGGTCGGCCCGTGGCCAAGTGCCGAGGCGGAGACAAGGGCTGCCTCCGTCGCCTCGGAGCGATCGAACATGCCCGTCAGTTTTCCGTTGCTCATCACCGCAATGCGGTCTGACAGCGCCATCACCTCATCGAGATCCGAGGTGGCGAAGAGAATGCCCAATCCATCGCGCGACAGTTTGCGCATGGTGCGGAAGACGTCGGCCTTGGCGCCGACATCGATGCCTCGGCTGGGCTCGTCCATCAGCAGCACCTTGGGCCCGGTGAGCAGCGCCTTGCCGATCACCACCTTCTGCTGGTTGCCGCCCGACAGCGACGACACCTCTTGCGCCGGGTCGGCGACCCTGATCGCCAACTCCCGCACCACCTGCGTCACCGCCTGCCTTTCGTCAGCGCCACGGATGTGGAACAGGCGGGCAAAGCGCGACAGGCTGGCCAGCGTCAAATTGCTGGCGACCGAAAGGATCGAGACAAGCCCTTCGCGCTGGCGATCCTCGGGGATCAGCGCCAGCCCGCGCCGGATGCGCCGCGTCGTATCGCGCTCCTTGACCTTTCTACCGCCAATGAAGATGTCGCCGGTCGAATGGCCGTGGCGGCCCATGATGCAGTCGAACAGTTCGCTGCGCCCGGCGCCCATCAAGCCGTATATGCCGAGGATCTCGCCGGCACGCAGCGACAACGACACATGGTCGACGGCAAGTCCGCCGGTGGCACGAGGCAGGCAGATCTCCTCGGCACGAAAAATCTCTTCGCCCGGAAGATGGCCGTCGGCCTTGGCGAAGTCCTTGGCGTCGGAGCCGATCATCTGGCGAACGATCCACTGCGTGTCGACGTTCTTCATCTCTTCCTGGCCGGTGATGCGGCCGTCACGCAGCACGGTGATGTAGTCGCCGATGCGGATCAGCTCTTCGAGCCGGTGCGAAATGTAGACGATCGCCACGCCGCGCGCCTTGAGGTCGGCGATCACCTTGAACAGGATCTCGACTTCCGCAGCACTCAGCGCCGAGGTCGGCTCGTCCATGATCAGGATGCGTGCATCGAGCGAAACCGCCTTGGCGATCTCGACCAGCTGCTGCTGGCCGATGCGCAGATCCTCGACCAGCATGTCGGGCCGGATGCCGGCCTGTAGGCGTTCCAGAAATTCCGCAGCGCGGTTTTCCTGTTGCGCGTGGTCGATTTTGCCGAAGCGGTTGGTGATTTCTCGGGTGGCGAAAATATTCTCGGCGACGCTCATATTGCCGAACAGGTTCAGCTCCTGGAACACCATGCCGATGCCACGGTTCACCGCGTCACCGGATGACGAGAAGGAAACCTCTTCGCCTTCCAGCAGGATGCGGCCGGCGGTCGGCCGTTCGACACCGGCGATGATCTTCATCAGCGTCGACTTGCCGGCGCCGTTCTCGCCGACCAGCACGTTGACCGCGCCCTTGCGCACCTCGAAATTGGCGCGCTTGACCGCAACGGTGCCGGAATAGACCTTGGAGACGTCCTCGAGCTTCAGAATGATTTCGCGCTCCGCGATCGCGCTCATGGCTTCGGCCCGATCTCTGCCTCCGCCGGCGTCACCAGCGGCAGGTCCTGGCCGCTCCCCAGCGTATAGGCGCCGAGCACCTTGGCACTGCGGCCTTCCAGCGCCTCGCGCGGCAGCTTGGAAAGCACCGTCTTGTCGGCATAAGCGTTGAAAGCCTTGCCGAACTGGGCGAAGTCGATCTGGTTGGTGAAGTCGTTGAACTGGATGAAGTCCAGGCTGTCGCGCAGCGCGGTACCGCGCACCGCCGGTCCGATCTGCACCCGTGCATCGGCTTTGCCGTCGCCGTCGACATCGACGTCGACCGTTGCCGCACGCGACTGTGTGTTGGCCGCGATAATCTTGCCTTCCAGCCGAACCGCGAAAGTCCAAGGCGAATTCGCCTGCTTGTTCGGATTGCCGTATTTGGCGCCGGCAGCCGCTGGGTCGGTTGTCGCCAGTGTGTGAACCTGCGCAAACGGTCCGGCTTTCTGCTGGAGATAGGGCACGACCTTTGCCGCCCATATCTCTTCGACCATCTTGTCTGGATTGAAGGTGGCAGCGTTGTTGCCGTCGTCCGATTTCGTCGGCAGGATCTTGCAGGCGGTCAGGCTGATGCCGACCATCACGGTAAGGATCGGCCAGTTCGGCTTGGTGTTCAGCATGGCGGCCTGTCGTTCAGCATCGTGGGCGGCCCACGGAAAATGGCGGCGAGGGGCGATCCTGGGTTCGCCCCTCGCTATTCAAATCACGCTGGCTCAGTTCGTCAGCGCGAAGGTCTCCAGCTTGGCGGCATTGTCGCCATTGACCAGAACGCAGTCCATCAATTGCTTTTCCTTGGCCGGCGACTTCTTGTTCTTGATGAAGTCGTTGGCCTGCTCGACCGCCATCTGCGCCTGCGCGAAGGCGGGCTGCAGCACCGTTGCCTTGATGCCGCCCGAGGTGATGGAGTCGCGAACATCGTTCGATCCGTCGAAGCCGACGACGATGACATCCTTGCGGTTCGCCGCGGCAAGTGCCGCATAGGCGCCCATCGCCATCGTATCGTTGCCGGAGATCACGCCCTTGATGTCGGGGTTGGCCTGCAGGATCGATTCCATCTTGGAATAGGCTTCCGTCTGGCTCCAGTTGGCCGACTGCTGGGCGACCATCTTCAGGTCCGGATAGTCGTCGATGACGTCGTGATAACCCTTGGAACGAATGCCGGCATTGGTGTCGGATTCCTTGCCGACCAGCTCGACGAAATTGCCCTTCTCGCCCATCAGCTTGACGAATTCCTGCGCGCCGAGCTGGGCGCCCTGGTAGTTATTGGAGACGATCTGCGCGACGGCGACGCCGGTGGCGTTGATCTCGCGGTCGATCAGGAAGGACGCAGGCATTCCGTC
>NZ_RZRW01000380.1:0-5754 GCF_003998745.1 Mesorhizobium sp. M7A.F.Ca.US.014.04.1.1
TCGGTCACCAGTGCCGCCGTAAGCCAGCCAAGGCCGATGCCGATGACGGCGCCCGGCATCATGTCGACCAGCATCTTGCGGTCGTAAACGCCCCACCACGTCCACACCGAGACGATGTCCATCAGGCACAGGATCGGCAGCAGGATGGCCGCCGCCTGCACCGGCGGCATGGTCAGCGCCATCAGCGGCACGCCGACGAAACCGACGGCACCGCCAAAGCCGCCCTTCGACAGGCCGACCAGAATGACCGCCGGAATGGCGGCCGCATAGAACCACGGATCGAGAAGCAGGCCTGACATGGGAGGGGACTGGTCCGGAGGGAAAGCGTGTCGACGCTTGAATAGCCCAGAATGTCGGGCGGAGCGACAGCAAATATGAGCGTGGCGGCTGCACATGCGGGCCGACGCAGGCCTGTGCCTACCGACGCGCCGAGACCAGCAGGAACATCGGCCGCTCGAGCTCTTCCGCCAGTTCGGGTTTGGCCGCGATCTGCTCTGATGTCGGACGGAACTCCTCGACATGCGCGATGGTGAAGCCGGCCTGCAGGAGAGCGTTGAGCGTGGTGCCGATCGTGCGGTGATGTTTCACGACGCCCTTGGCCAGCCAGTCCGTGCTGCGCGGTCCTTCCACCAGATACTGGTCGACAGGCCACGTCTTTCGGCCTTCGCTATCGATCACCCAGCCGGGTTTGGTCGGCGCCATGAAGATCGGATGTTCCGTCGAAAAGACGAAATGCCCGCCAGGCGCCAGGGCCCGATGCACGGTCCCGAACAGACGCGACACATCCTCGACATAGTGCAAGGCGAGCGAACTGTAGACGAGATCGAAGCTGGCTTCCGGCAGGCTGAGCCGATCGAGATCGGCCGTCTCATAGCTTATCCCTGCATCCGGGCCGGCGGCCCTTGCTCGGGCAAGCATCTTCTCCGACAGGTCCAGGCCAAGCACCTGCGCCGCCCCATGCTCGCGTGCCCAGCGGCAGAACCAGCCGAAGCCGCAGCCGAGATCGACGACCCTCAAGCCGCCGACATCGGGCAGCATCGCGCGCATTGCCGGCCACTCGGCGGCACCCTCCAGCCCTTCGACCGAACGGCCGAGTTGGCTGTAGCCTGCGAAGAAATCCTCACGGTCGTATATGTTCTGCGCCATGACAGTCTCGGTCTCATTTGGTCGGCACACTAACCAAGCGGCCACCGGCTTTCCACCCGGCTCGATCAGGAGGCATGCAAGACCTTTGCCCTATCCCGAGAAGCAGCCGCGTCGAGCGGTGGCGGCCGCCGCCGGATCGGCTGCGCCTTGATGATGGCGGTGCTTGTCTCCGCCTTGTCGGCGATACGGTCGAGAATCCCGTCGAGATCGCCGATCGAGCGTACGAACAGCCGGGCGACGAAGCAGTCATCGCCCGTTACCTTGTCGCATTCGCCGAATTCGGGGATGTCCTCGATCAGCTTCTGAACGATGTGCAGCTTGCCCGGCAGAGGCCGGATGCGCACGATCGCCTGCAAGGTATAGCCGAGCGCGAGCGGATCGATCTCGACGGTGAACGCCCGGATGACGCCGCGCTCCTCGAGTCGTCGCAGCCGCTCCGAAACGCTTGGCGACGACAGCCCGACCTGGGCGGCCAGCTCCTTCAGCGAGGTCCGCGCATCCTTGATCAGGATTTCAAGGAGATTTCGGTCGAGATCGTCCAGCATCTTTTTCCTTTTCCCGACAGCTTGGAGCTTTCTCCTAATATAATTAGGCCAATAGGCCATACACCCTTTCCAATCTGATGGAAAGCTTCGCGACCGCATGAGATTATGGCGGCTCAACCGATAAGGAGGTTTGTTGTGAACGAGACAGTACGCGGCACGGTCGAAATGTCCGCCGCAATGGCCATCCTGGGAACGATCGGATGGTTCGTCGTCCTGTCCGGCCAGCCGATCATGGATGTGGTGTTTTGGCGTTGCGCTTTCGGCGCGCTGACGCTGCTCATCATCTGCGCCGGGCTGGGGTTGCTGCGCAACAGGCTGTCGCTGCGCATCATCGGCATCGCCGCGCTCGGCGGCGTCGCCATCGTCGTCAACTGGCTTTTGCTGTTCAGCGCTTTCTCGCGCGCGTCGATCTCGATCGCCACCGCCGTCTACAACACGCAGCCCTTCATGCTGGTCGGCTTCGGCGCGCTCTTCTTCGCCGAGCGGCTGAGCCTGACCAAGCTGACCTGGCTGACCATCGCCTTCGCCGGCATGGTGCTGATCGTGCAGTCGGCTCCCGATGCCGGCCCCAATGCCGGCATGGCCGGCACGGATTATTTCACCGGCATCGTCATGGCATTGGGCGCGGCCTTCTTCTGGGCCGTCGCCGCCATCGTCACCAAGAAGCTCAAGGGCACGCCACCGCATCTGATTGCGCTGATACAGGTCTGCGTCGGCGTCGTCATGCTGGCGCCGTTCGCCAATCTATCCCGGCTTCCAGCCGATGCCTGGAGCTGGACCATGCTGGCGACGCTCGGCATCGTCCACACCGGCCTGATGTACATACTGATGTACGGCGCCATCCAGAAGCTGCCGACGCATCTGCAGGGATCGCTGTCGTTCATCTATCCCGTCGTCGCCATCCTGGTCGACGTCGTCGCCTTCGGCCATCGGCTGCATCTGAGCCAGGTCGTCGGCGCCACCGCCATCCTGATCGCCGCCGCCGGCATGAATCTCGGCTGGACGCTGTGGAAGGGCAAACCGCCCGTCGCGAGCCCGCACCCGATCAAGTGAAGCGGCCCGCCGGCTGCCCGGCGGATCAAACATCGCGATCCCGACTGCCCGCCTGTTCAAGGCGGGCACTTTGCTCTATGCCGCAATCCAACCATCTTCGCCCGGCATAGGCGAAACGCGGGACCCGAAGAACCATGAATGAAGCAACGCCCCCCAATCGCTGTCGCATCGCGCTGATCGCGCCGCCCGGCGTGCCGGCGGCCCGTATTGTCACGGCATTCGATGGTGGCGATGTCGCTTCGCTGATCCTGCCCGAGAACGGCATGGATGAAGCCTCCTTCCAGGCTTTCGCCGAACAGATCGTGCCGGCAGCGCAAGCCGCCGGCGTTGCTGTCATCATCGCCGGCGACACCCGCATAGCCGGCCGCGTCCAGGCCGACGGCATCCATGTCGAAGTCTCCAAGGCCGAACTCGCCGAGACAATCGAGCATTCCCAGGCAAAGATGATGGTCGGCACCGGCGGCGCCAAGACGCGTGACGACGCGCTCGAGCTTGGCGAGACGCGGCCAGACTACATTTTCTTCGGCCGCTTCGGCTACGACAACAAGCCCGAACCGCACCCGCGCAACCTGTCGCTCGGCGCATGGTGGGCGGACATGATCCAGATCCCTTGCATCGTCATGGCCGGATCCGACATCGCCTCGGTCGAAGCCGTGGGCGCCACCGGCGCTGAATTCGTGGCGCTGTCGAGCGCCGTGTTTGCCGACGGCACCGATCCCAGGACAGCGGTCGCCACCGCCAACGCGCTGCTCGACGAGACCGCGCCGCGCTTCGAGGACTGAAATGTCCTCGGCGACGCTTCCCCTCCAGGCTCTGCTTGCGGTGCTGATGGTCCAGGCGGCGGCCGCGGAGACCATCCCCTTGCCGCAGCCCAAGCCGGAAATCGGCGTCCACACCGATAAGCCGATCGACAAGCCGTTGCCGCAGCCCGCCACCACGGCCGAGCCTGCGCCGCTGCCGTCGGCCGACGCCGTCAATCCCGACCGCTTCGGCGCAAAACCCGCCGACGCGGCCTATGGCGCCTTCCAGCGCGGCCTCTACAAGACAGCTTACAATCTGGCATTGGTCCGGGCGCAAAACGGCGACCCGGCGGCGCAGACCCTGGTGGCCGAGATCCTGTCGCGAGGTCTCGGTGTACCGGTCAATTCGGCGCAGGCGGCGAAATGGTACGCCTTGGCCGCCGAACAGGGTGTGCCGGAATCGCAGTTCCAGTATGCGCTGATGCTGCTCGACGGCCGCTATGTCAAAAAGGATGGAAAAGAGGCCTACGCCCTGATGCAGGCCGCAGCCGAAGCCGGCAACCGGCTGGCGCAATTCAATTTCGCGCAGATGCTGGTCCAGCAGGACCCCGGCGACGCCGGTATGGCCAAGGCGGTCTCCTACTATGAACGCGCCGCTGCGACCGGCCTCGCGGACGCGCAATATGCAATGTCGCAGATCTACGCCAACGGTGTCGGCGGCAAGCCACGCGACGATGCCCAGGCAAGGCGCCTGCTGGCGCAGGCCGCAAGGCAGAACTACGACACCGCGCAAATCGATCTCGCCGCCTGGATGATCGAAGGCCGCGGCGGTGCGCGCGACCTGAAATCCGCCTTCGGCTGGATGAAGCAGGCGGCGGAGGGCGGCAATGTTGCCGCCCAGAACCGCCTGGCCAAGCTCTATATGCAAGGCATCGGCACCGATCCGGACCTGGTCCTTGCCGGTGCCTGGTACATCATTGCCCGCCGCGCCGGCCTCATCGATCCGCAGATGGACGACTTCCTGCAGGGGCTGGACGACGACCAGACCAAGCAGGCGCTGCAGAAGGCCAACCGGCTGCCTTGACGGCGGCCCGCGCGGTCATTGCGAGTGTCGCCTCGGCTGCCCTCGCCTGGCACCAACCTGCCCGCTCCCTTGCCTCTTCTGGCGATTTGTGGTCTTGGGAGCCCGAAATCGCTTTCCCAGCGAATATCCCTTACCGACGGCGTGGCCGTAGGCATCATTCCGGATCATCTCATCATGGCCAAGATCAATGGCAACGAAATCCGTCCCGGCTATGTCATCGAGCATGATGGCGGCCTTTGGGTGGCGGTCAGGACCAACACCGTCAAGCCTGGCAAGGGCGGCGCCTACAATCAGGTCGAACTGAAGAACCTCATCAACGGCACCAAGCTCAACGAGCGCTTCCGCTCGGCCGAGACGGTCGAACAGATCCGGCTCGACCTGAAGGATTTTTCCTTCCTCTACGCGCAGGAAGACGCCCTGGTGTTCATGGACACCCAGAGCTACGAGCAGCTCGAATTGAACAAGGACTTCGTCGGCGATCGCGCCGCCTTCCTGCAGGACGGCATGATGGTAACGGTCCAACTCTACGAAGAGCGGCCGATCGGCATTTCGCTGCCCGACTATGTGACGCTGACCATCACCGAGGCCGACCCGGTGGTGAAGGGCCAGACGGCGGCATCGTCCTACAAGCCGGCGATCCTGGAGAACGGCATCCGCGTCCTGGTGCCGCCCTTCATCGGCGCCGGCGAACGCATCATCGTCGACACCAACGAAATCACTTACGTGCGCCGCGCCGACTGACGCATGTCCCCCAACAGTGGCCCGGTTCCGGGTCACCGACATGCATCGAGGCAGAATTTAAAGCGCAGCACCGGGAAAAAGCACTATGGCACGCTCAGCCCTTCTCAACGTCATGGTCCAGGCCGCAATGAAGGCCGGCCGCTCGCTGTCGCGCGACTTCGGCGAAGTGCAGAACCTGCAGGTCTCGATGAAGGGCCCCGGCGACTATGTCAGCCAGGCCGACCGCAAGGCCGAGGACATCGTCTTCGCCGAACTGTCCAAGGCACGGCCCGGCTATTCCTTCCTGATGGAGGAGCGCGGCGTGGTCGAAGGCGACGACGGCCAGCATCGCTGGATCGTCGACCCGCTCGACGGCACCACCAATTTCCTGCACGGCATTCCGCTCTTTGCCGTTTCGATCGCGCTGGAGCGCCAGGGCCAGATCGTCGCCGGCGTCATCTACAAT
>NZ_RZRW01000038.1:0-19272 GCF_003998745.1 Mesorhizobium sp. M7A.F.Ca.US.014.04.1.1
TCGTCGACGCCGCTCCACGGTCCGCCATCGGACGGTGCCCGGCGATGCTCGGCCAGGAGATAGTCGATCTGCTCCAGCCGCTCCTCGGCCGCGATATGGGCGAGATGCAGCGACAACACCCGCACCGGCCCTGCCGGCGTGCGGATCATGCATTCAAGTGCTGCATTGCGGGTGTTGAGCGGCCGCAGCGTGCGGCGCATCGGCAGCGCATGCAGCCGCGACCAGACGATCGGCAGTTTCGACAGCACCATGGTGCCGAACTGGCGGCGCCGGTTGACCAGGCGGCCGTCATGCCGCTCGCTGGCGTCCATGTCGAAGGCCGGGCCATAGACCCAGTGATAGTCGGGCAGCAGGCTGGAAAGCAGCTCCGGCTGATCGTCGAAATTGCTGCGTTGCCAGTGACGCTCGACTTCCTGCAGTGCAATGACGTCGGCGCCGGCAACGATGCGCGCGGCGCGCGAAAGATCGTAGCGCCCGTCGCTGCCGAACCCGTACTGGATGTTGTAGCTGACCAGCTTCATTGCTTATCCGGCTCAATTTCGTGTTGGCAGTAGCGGTTCGATGCCGCGGTTGCAATGTGCAGGAGAATGGACCTGGCTTGGACCAGCCTTGCCCCTGACCGGGATCATGCACCGATCCCGAAGCACTTCGGTATCTTCCGTGCGCCGGAAAACGGCGTGCGATGCCTCAAGTATTCAGCGGCTGGAACCGGCCGGGTGGCGACGCGGCCAGTTCGGTCCAGTCGATCTCTTCCTCAAGGCGATGATAGGCTTCGTCGCCAATCGTCCCATTGCGGCGCAATTCCTCCAGCGCGTCGCGCTGGCTCTTGATCGCATAAAGACGCAAGCGGTCATATTCGGTCGCCGCCTGGGCATCGTCGGGGTTTTTGGCGATCTTGCGTTGAGCGGCATATTGCTCGCGCACCGCGGCCGCCGCGTCCGATGTCTTGCCGCTCAATATGTCGAGCGCCGCCTGCATGACCACAACACGCGCCTGCGCAACCTCGCGGTCGACCGTTTCGTCAGGGTTGAGGTTCAAAAGGCGCAGCAGCGGCTTCAGGCTCATGCCTTGCAGCACCAGCGTGCCGAGGACGACCGTGAAGGCAGCGAGCACGATCGGGTCGCGGGCCGGGAATTCAGCCGGCAGGGCGAATGCCGCCGCAAGCGTCACCAAACCGCGCATCCCGCACCAGCCGATCAGCACGCCGCCACGAAACGACGGAGCGTCACGCTGACGATCAGCCACGCCGAAACGGTCAAACCACCTGATGATCGCGCCGCACCCCAGAACCCAGACGAAGCGTGAGACGATGACGATGGCGAGCACTGTCCCGGCCAGGACGAACGCATCGGTCTGCCCCTGCCCGGCAAGCCGGCCGACGATCGTACGCGCCTGCAGGCCCATCAGCACGAAAGCCAGAACATTGAGCACGAAGACCGCCGTTTCCCAGACGGAATAAGAGCTGATGCGGTTTCTGGCCGGCATGCGGCGCGGCGCGGTGCGGGCGATCGTCATGGCATAGACGACTATGGTGATGATGGCCGACAGTCCGATCCTGTCGGCCAGGATCCAGACCCCGAACGTGCCGGCAAATTGCACCACAGTGCCGCTCGCCGGGTCCTCGATCCGGCCCAGCGTCATCAGAGACAACCGGCCAAGCAGATAGCCGGCCGCAAGACTGCCGAGCGTGGACAGCAGGATCATCGGAACGGCGCTGCTCAGCAGAATGGAGCCTGCTGCCGCAGAAATCGCCATTCGGTAAATCAGCAGCGCGGTGGCGTCGTTAAGCAGGCTCTCGCCTTGCAGAATGGCAGTGATGCGATGCGGCACCTTGAACTGGCCAAGCACGGCCGATGCCGCAACCGCATCGGGCGGCGCCACGATGGCGCCAAGCGCTATAGCCGCGGCAATCGGCAGACCTGCCATCGCCCAGCCGGCCAGCGCCACCGTCGCTGTCGTGAAAAGGACGGCACCAAGCGCCAGCAGCACAAGCGGCACCTTGTAGCGGTTGAGATCGCGCAGCGACGTGTCATAGGCGGCGTCGAGCAGCACCGGCGCGATGAACAGGGCAAGCGCCAGTTCCGGGTCGATCTCGATGGTCGGCACGCCAGGCACGAAGGCGATGGCCACCCCTGCCAGCGCCAGCAAAGAGGGATAAGGAACCTGCACGCGCCGCGACAGCGCCGTCAGCGCAACGGCGATCAACAGCAGAACGAGTGTCAGTTCGAAAAGAACCATGGCCTCTTATAGCCGGGAAGCGAGATTCTGGCAGCGGCAAAGCGGCTGGAAATTGTTGATTGCCCGGCAAGCTCGAGCCGGCAGAAAATACCTCGAATTGCTTCCTGACAAATCGCCGTCCACACCGACATTGAAATCATCTGATATGGGGCTCGCTTAAACGCGGACTTCCCTGCACTGCAGCCCATGCCACGCGGGCGGAAGCATCCTTCCCCCTTCGCTAACCGGGATACAGCCATTCATTCCAAACAAGCGCAGCAGCCTAGTGCAGCACGAGCATATCGCTCGAAGAAAACGAGATCTCGGCCTTCTCACCAACTGCGGGGGGCGGCGTTGCCGGGCTGTTGAACGTGTCGAGCGAGACCGTGTTGCCGCCGATGCCGACACGAACCCGGATGACCGATCCGAGGAAATGCACTTCGGAGATTTCTCCGGATAGGCTGGAGTCACGGCCAGGCTGGCGGCCCAGCGAAATAGCTTCCGGACGCAGCGCCAGGGACAGCGTGTCGCCCGACTTGGAACCGTTGAGCTTGCCCTTGAGCGAGACCTGTTCGGAATTGACCCGCACCGTGCCCGCGGCGGCATCGGTGACGGTGCCTTCCAGCACATTCAGCGTGCCGACGAAATTGGCGACGAACTTGGTTGCCGGCCGGTTGTAGATCTCGAATGGCGTGCCGACCTGCTCGGCCTTGCCGCCATACATGACGGCGATGCGGTCCGAGATCGACAGCGCCTCTTCCTGGTCGTGCGTGACGAAGATGGTGGTGATGCCGAGCTTCTTCTGGATCGACCGGATTTCCTCGCGCAGCGACACGCGCACCTTGGCGTCGAGCGCCGACAGCGGCTCGTCGAGCAGCAGCAGCTTTGGCTTCGGCGCGATGGCGCGGGCTAGCGCGATGCGCTGCTGCTGGCCGCCCGAGAGCTGGTAGGGATAGCGATCCGCCATCTGCGGCAGCTTGATGATGCCGAGCATCTCGGCGACGCGGGCATCGATGTCCGCCCTCGGCATGCCGGCGACCTTCAAGCCGAAGCCGATATTCTGCGCCACGGTCAGGTTCGGGAACAGCGCATAGGCCTGGAACACCATGCCGACATTGCGCTGGTTGGGCTTCAGTCTCGTAATGTCCTTGCCGCTGACGACGATCGTGCCCGCGCTCGGCTCCTCGAAACCGGCAACCATGCGCAACACCGTCGTCTTGCCGCAGCCGGATGGCCCGAGGAAGGAGACGAATTCGCCGCGCTCTACGTCGAGATTGAAGTCCTCCACCACCGTGGTGGCGCCGAAAGATTTTCGAACGTGCTGGATGGAGAGGAATGGGTCGGCCATGGCGTGGTTCTCTCGATCAATTTGGGCGGTTCGCCGATTTCGGCGCGAAGCGGGACAGGATCTGGATCAGCGACATGCAGCCCCAGGTGATGGCGAAGGCGATCACTGCAAGGGCTGCGGGCTCGTATGCACGGTTGGCGCCGATGTTCTGCAGATACGGGCCGAAAGCCGGACGGCTGAGCAGGCTGGCCATTGTAAACTCGCCAATGACGATGGCGAAAGTCAGGAATGCGCCGGACAGCACCGCGATCAGCACATTGGGCAGGATGACGCGGGTGATGATGGTGCCCCAGCCCGCACCCAGAATTTGCGCGGCTTCGGTCAGCGTACGCACATCGATGGTGCGCAGACCGGTGTCAACGGCCCGATACATGTAAGGCAGAGACAGCGTCGTATAGCCAATGACAAGCAACGCGTTCGCACCCCAATTGCTTGCCAAGAATGGCAGCGGCGAGTTCGAGCCGTACATCCTGATATAGCCGAAGACGATGACGATTGCCGGAATGACCAGCGGCAAAAGGGTGATGAATTCGACGATTGGCCTGAGCTGAGGCAGACGCAGCCGGATCCAGTATGCCGCCGGCACCACGATCAGCACCCCCAGGATAATGGTGCAGAGGGCAGCGATGACTGAAAAAAGGAAAGTTGACTGGAAGCGCGCGTCTCCCAGCACGACTTGATAGGCGTCGAAGGAGTGGACGCCGCGCCGCATGCGCAGCGAGAACTCGACCGTCGCGATCAACGGAATAAAGAAATAGGCAGCCCCGACAACAAAGACGACCCAGGCCCAGAACTTACCTGACTTCATTTGAGCCACCTTTCGGACCGAGTCCGAAACCAGATGTAGAAGACATTCGCAAGCCCGGTGATGACGATCATGCCAAAGGCTATGGCATAAGCGAGTTGCGGGTTGTGCAGCACGTCGCCGTTCATCTGCGAGTAGAGCTTGATCGGAACGATATTAAGCGTCGGACCGGCAAACGCATAAGCGGTGGCGATGGCGCCGAAGGCGTTCGCAAACAACAGGATGACCGTACCGAGAAAACTCGGCCATATCACAGGGATGACAACCATGCGCCAGTACTGCGCCTGCGTGGCACCGAGCGTGGCCGCAGCCTCGCCCCACTCCTTCTTCAAGCCATCGATGGCTGGCACGATGATGACCACCATCAGGGGAATCTGAAAGAACAGATAGACCGCGATCAGGCCCGTTGTGGTGAGAAAATTGAAGCCCATCGCGTAAATGTTGATGTTGAGCACGTCACGCAGAAGCGTCGTGACGATACCGACACGGCCGAGCGTAGCCAGGAACGCGAAGGCGAGCGGCAAGCCGGCAAAATTCGAGGCGACGCCCGAAAACGTCAGGGTCGCGGAGCGCGTCCAGCTTGGCAGTCCGCCGCGCACGATCGCGATCGCGATGGCGAGCCCGGCAAACGCCCCGATGATGGCCGACCAGAAACTGATCTTGATCGAAGACCAGTAGGAATTGCTGATCGACGGATCGCTGACCAGCTGCAGAATATTGTCGAGCGTGAACCCGCCTTCACCGTTCCGGAAGGCTCCCACGACGAGATAGAGCGTGGGCAGGATCAAGAACATTAGGGCAAAGATGAAGAACGGCGCCACGCCGATCCATTGCGTCGGCAAGCGGAAGGCGGTCGCCTCCTTCGGCGGCACCGGCTTGGTGGCGAATGCCTGATTTGAAAGCGAGAGATCGGTCATGCGCCGGCTACCGTCTTCGAGGAAGGACCGGGCGGCCTCGCGGCCGCCCGGTGGATTTCAAGTCTTACTTGACGTTGGCGCCGACAGTGGCGTCCCAGTTCTTGCTGATAGCTTCCTTGGCCTTAGCCTGCTCGTCGAGCGACGGGAACGCGGCCGAGGCATAGGATTCCGCCGGCGGCAGCTTGGCCAGCACGTCCGCCGGGATCTTGCCGTTCTTGGCGAGATCGTTGAAGCGGATCGGGTGGCAATAGCCCTTCAGCCAGCCGATCTGGCCTTCGTCGGAGTAGAGGTATTCCATCCACAGCTTGGCTGCATTCGGATGCGGCGCGTAGGCGCTGATCGCCTGCACGTAGACGCCGGCGACGACGCCGGTCTTCGGCACGATGACGTCGACGGGCGGGTTGCCCTTCAGCGTGTCGCGGCCGGCGAGCGCGTTGTAGTCCCAGTTGATCAGGATCGGGGTCTGACCCTGGGCAAGCGTTGCCGGCTTGCCCACGACCGGAACGAAATTGCCGGCGGCGTTGAGCTTCTTGAAGAAGTCTAGGCCAGCAGTGCCGGCAGCTTCACCGGCTGCGGCGCCACCGGAAAGGCCGGCGGCGTAGACAGCCTGGATGGCCTGGTTTGAAACGCGCGGATCGCCGGCAAGAGCGACCGCGTTGGCGAATTCCGGCTTCAAGAGGTCGGCCCAGTCGGTGGGCGATTCCTTGATCAGGTCCTTGTTCACCATGAACGACAGAACGCCGTAATAGTCGCCGTACCAGAAGCCGTCGGCATCCTTGGCGCTGTCGGGGATCGAGTCCCAGGTCGACACCTTGTAAGGCTGGATCAGGCCATCGGCCTTGGCGGTCGGGCCGAAGGACAGGCCGACGTCGATGACGTCGGGCGCCTGCGGGCCCTTGTTGTCCTTGTTGGCCTTGATCGCCTCGACCTCGTCGCCGGAGCCGGCGTCGGGGTTGAGTTCGTTGACGGTGATTTCCGGATACTTCGCCTTGAAACCTGCGATGACATCGCCATAGCCGCACCAGTCATGCGGCAGCGCGATGGTGGTGAGCTGGCCTTCCGCCTTGGCAGCCTTGACGAGATCGTCCAGCGAATCCGCGGACGAAATCACCGTCGACGCGAAAAGCGCCGCGGCCGAAAGGGAAAGCACTTTCCCCGTGAACTTGAACATGTGTTCTCTCCGTTGAACTGACGCCGTTGGACGCCTGCGATGCGGTATCGTTTTCATGTGACAGCCAGATGAAAGCTTTGTGAAAGCGGCTGCTCGCAGTGCGAAAAAGTAAACTCTTTTTAACCTGATGTAGCAATCGCTCCGCGATTCTTTTTCCGGCTAACTAGTTTGTGCCTTGCCCGTCATCCTCCCCCTTGTTTTCATAGCCCCTTTTCAGATCACTTTGCGGCGCGGAAAACGCCTCAGACCGTGCCGGCAATGGCGTTTTCGAGCAAGGTCAGCGCCGCCTTCTTGGTCAGCTTGACCGGGTTACCGCCGGCGGTCGGATCGACCACCGCCATGTCGGCGATCAGCGCCTTGCGCTTCTTGTCCATGTCGAGCCCCTTGATAAGGCCCGGCAGCGCATGCGGCACCTTCAATTCCTTGCGCAGCTTGATAATCGCCTTGGCGAACCCGTCGAAGCCGCCCTTGATGCCGCAATAGGCGGCGAGCCGGCCGATACGCTCCTCGATGGAGTCACGGTTGAAGGCGAGCACATAGGGCATGAACACCGCATTGGTCATGCCGTGATGGGTGTCATAGAGCGCACCGACCGGATGCGACAGCGAATGGATGGCGCCGAGCCCCTTCTGGAAGGCAGTGGCGCCCATGGCGGCGGCGCTCATCATGTGGGCGCGCGCGACGAGATCCCTGCCGTTGGCATAGGCCTTCGGCAGGTTCTCGAAGACCAGCCTCACACCTTCGACGGCGATGCCGTCGGCCATCGGATGATAGCCCGGCGCGCAATAGGCCTCGAGACAGTGGGCGAGCGCATCCATGCCGGTGCCGGCGGTGATGAAGCCGGGCATGCCGACCGACAGCTCCGGATCGGCAATAACGATTGCTGGCAAAAGTTTCGGATGGAAGATGACCTTCTTGGTGTGCGTCGCCTCATTGGTGATAACGCCGGCGCGGCCAACTTCCGATCCGGTCCCGGCGGTGGTCGGCACGGCGATGATCGGCGCGATGGCGTCCGAATTGGCGCGCGTCCACCAGTCGTCGACATCCTCGAAATCCCATACCGGCCTGACCTGCCCGACCTGGAAGGCGATCAGCTTGCCGAGATCGAGCGCCGAACCGCCGCCGAAGGCGATGACGCCGTCATGTTTGCCCTTCTTGAACACGGCGATGCCGGCGGTCAGATTGGACTCGACCGGGTTAGGCCTGACCTCGGAGAAGACGCCGTAAGGAACCTTGGCGTCGTCGAGTATCTTCAGCGTCGAGGCGACGACCGGCAGTTTCGCCAGTCCAGGGTCGGTGACGAACAACGGCCGCTTGATGCCGGTGGCCGCCAGCACCTCAGGCAATTCCTTGATGCGGCCGGCGCCGAAGCGGACGGTGGTGGGGTAGTTCCATTTGGAGATCAGCTTGGACATTTTTGTCTTTCAATAAATCAGATGGCTTCGCGCAGATGGAATGATTTCGGCCGGGTCAGATTGTCGTAGCCGATGGCCGACAAGCCCGCACCCTTGCCGGTGTCCTTGACGCCGGTCCAGACCAAGGCCGGGTCGAGGTAGTCGCAGCGGTTCATGAACACCGTGCCGGTCTCGACGCGGTTGCCGATCGCCACGGCATGCTCGGTATCGCGCGTCCAGATCGAAGCGGTCAGCCCGTAGGGACTGTCGTTCATCAGCGCGATCGCCTCTTCGTCGTTGCGCACCTTCATGATGCCGACGATCGGGCCAAAGCTTTCCTCGCGCATGACGCTCATCTGATGATCGACTTCTGTCAGCACCTCAGGTGCCAGATAAGGCGAACCAGCCTTGTCGTTAGCCACCTTCATGTTGATGTGCGCCTTGGCACCCTTGCGCAGCGCTTCCGCCTTCTGTTCACGGATCAGGTCAGCAAAGCGCGCCTGCGCCATCGGTCCCATCGTCGTCGCCTGATCGAGCGGATTGCCGACGACATAGTTCTTTGTCTCGGCGATGAAGCCTTCGACGAATTCGTCATAGACCTTCTCGTGCACATAAACGCGTTCGATGCCGCAGCAGCACTGGCCGGAATTGTAGAAGGCGCCGTCGACCAGATTGGCGACCGCATGGTCCATCTTGGCGTCGGGCAGCACATAGGCCGGATCCTTGCCGCCAAGCTCGAGGCCGAGCGTCATGAAGGTGCCCGCCGCCGCCTTTTCGATGGCGCGGCCGCCGCCGACCGAACCGGTGAAATTGACGTGGTCGATCTTGCCCGAGCCGAGCAGCCTTTCGGTCTGGGCGTGGTTCAGCACGACATTCTGGAACACGCCCTTGGGCAGGCCGATCTTGTCGAAAGCCTGCTGAAAGCGCTCGCCGACCAGCAGCGTCTGCGCCGCATGCTTCAGGATCACGGTGTTGCCGGCCATCAGCGCCGGCACGATGGTGTTGACGGCGGTCAGATAGGGATAATTCCACGGCGCGATCACCATGACGACGCCGAGCGGGTCTTTCTTCACATAGCGGCGGAAACCGTCCTTGGGGTTGGAGGCCGGCACCGATTTGAGCGCCTGCTCGGCGATCTCGACCATGTAGTTGGTGCGTTCCCTGACGCCGCCGAATTCGCCGCCATAGCGCACGGGCCGCCCCATCTGCCAGGCGATTTCCGGCACGATCTCGTCGGTCATCGCGACCAGCGCTTCCAGCATAGCCAACATGTACTTGCCGCGCTCGACGATAGGTGTCTCAGCCCACTTCTCTTGCGCCGCCTTGGCGCGTTCCACTGCGGCGTTGATCGCCTGGTCTGTAGCAATCGGCCGCTCGGCATAGATCGAGCCATCGACGGGGGTAATGAGTTTGACCGTCTCGGTCATTTTGTAAGTCCTCGTATTCTACAACAAAATCGTGTGGCCTGGCGCTGCCCCTCATCTGCCTGCCGACAGCCTCTCCCCACGGGGAAAGGCTAAGAGTGAAGGGGTGGCGCCGACGAACCGCCGATACCTAATACCGCTCGAAACCTCTGTGCAGTTCCCAATCCGTAATCCGGCGGTCGTATTCGAACTGCTCCCACTTTGCGGTGTGGACATAGTGTTCGAGCACATCCTCGCCGAGCGCCTGCTTGAGCATCTTCGACTTCGCCAGCGTGTCGGTGGCATCGCGCAGCGTCTTCGGAATCTCCGGCAGGCGAGATGCCTGATAGGCATCGCCGACGAACGGCTTCTGCAATTCCAGCTTTTCGTCGATGCCGGCAAGGCCGGCGGCGATCAGGGCTGCGAAAGCAAGATACGGGTTGAGGTCGGCGCCACCGATGCGGCATTCCATGCGGATGCCCTTGGTGCCCTCGCCGCACAGGCGGAAGCCTGCGGTGCGGTTGTCTTCGCTCCACATGATCTTGGTCGGCGCGAAGGTGCCGGCCTGGAAGCGCTTGTAGGAGTTGATATAGGGCGCCAGGAACCAGGTGAATTCCTTGGCGTATTTGAGCTGGCCGGCGGCCCATTGCTGGCCGAGTGTCGACAGCGTCCAGTCGGCCTTTTTGTCGAAGAACAGCGGTGTCTTGCCGTCGGCGCTCCACAGCGAATTGTGGATGTGGCTGGAATTGCCGGCGAGCCCGTAATTATACTTGGACATGAACGAAATCGCCTTGCCCTCGGACTCGGCGATTTCCTTGGCGCCGTTCTTCAGGATGACGTGGCGGTCGGCCATGTCGAGCGCCTCGGCATAGCGCACATTGATCTCTTCCTGGCCCGGACCCCACTCGCCCTTGGAATTCTCGATCGGAATGCCGGCCGCTTCCATTTCGTTGCGAAGCCGGCGCATGACGCCTTCTTCCTTGGTGGTGATGCCGATCTGGTAGTCGCCGATATAGGGCGATGCGGTGTCGAGACCTTGCCAGTGCTTCTTGCGGGCCGAATCGTAGGTCTCGTTGAACAGATAGAATTCGAGCTCGGATGCGAAATAGCCGATATAGCCGCGCTCGCTCAGCCGCTTGACCTGCTTCTTCAAGATGGCGCGCGGCGAATGCGGCAGGTCGTCATGCGTGTGGTGGTCGAGCACGTCGCAGATCACGAGCGCGGTCTTTTCCAGCCAGGGAATGCGCCGCAGCGTGGCGAGATCCGGCTTCATGACGAAATCGCCATAGCCCTTCGACCAACTCGCCGCCTTGTAACCCGGCACCGGCTCCATATCGATGTCGGCGGCCAGCAGATAATTGCATCCATGCGTTTCGTCATGCGCGGAATCGACGAAGTACTGCGCCAGGAAGCGTTTTCCCGCCAGCCGTCCCTGCATGTCGACGATGCAGGCCAGCACGGTGTCGATCTCACCGCTGGAGACCGCTTTCTTCAACTGATCGAACGAGAAATTTCCGGCCATTCCTTTGGCACTCCAGCGCTTGGGCTTTGAATGAGTTGAACGAAACCATGGCCGGCACGATGCCGGCCATGGCCATGATGGTGGAGGTCAGTGGCCGGTTTCGCCGACTGCCTGTTCGGCCGCCTTGATGGCCGCCTGACGCGCCGCAATGATGTCGCCGAGCGGCGGCCCCTGGAAGCGGCGCTTCTCGAAGCCGAACCAGACGACTGCCGTCAGGATGAAGAAGCCGACGGTGATGTAGAGCGCCCAATCGTTCGGCGGCTGGATGCCGATGATGAAGATCAGGATCATTGAGACGATCGACAGGAAGGCGAACAGCATGAACACGCCGCGCCCCATGTTCCAGGGACCCATCTTGTCCCACTTCGGCGTGCCCCAGGCGAGCATGCCGAGCACGATCGGCACGGTGAAGGAGAGGAACAGGAAGATGACGGTGCAGGAAACCACGATGGTGTAGGCCGAAGTGCCTGCGACCGAAACCAGCGTCGAACCCCAGACGAACAGCACCGACAGGATCGAAGCCGTCCAGATCGCCGCCACCGGCGTGCGGTAGGTCGGGCTGACCTTGGCGAGTGCCGCCGAACCCGGCAGGCCGCCGTCACGCGAGAAGGCGAAGATCATGCGCGAGGCAGACGTCACCGTGGCAAGGCCGCACAGCAGCTGCGCGACGAACACGACGAGGTAGACGAACTCCTTGATGCCGGGGCTTACACGCTGGTCGAAGGCCCAGAAGAACACGTTCCAGCCCTGCTTGGCGGCATCGTCCATGTTCGGGATCATCAGCACGAAGGCGGCCAGGAACAGATAGCCGAAAACGGCCGACCAGATCACCGACATGACCATGGCGCGCGGCACGGAAGAAGCCGCCTTGATGGTTTCCTCCGAGGTGTGCGCGGAAGCGTCATAACCGGTGATCGTGTAGATCGGCAGCAACAGTCCGAGCGCGAACACCCAGGCATTCGAGACGGATGGCCACACGCCGGCGCCTGCGTCCCCGGAATAGTTCTTGAAGGTGAAGAGACGGCTGAAATCCCAGGTCTCAGCGGAAGCCAGGCAGACGATGGCGATCAGGATCGAGCCGAAGAAGATGAGATAGCCCGAGAAATCGGTCAGCTTCGCCGTCAGCTTGATGCCGAGATGGTTGATCAGCGCCTGCGCGCCGGTGATGATGATCAGAAAGATCATCTGGTTTGTCAGCGTGCCTTCGATTCCGAGCGTCGGGCCGAAAGCGCCGATGAAAAACGTCCAGGTGCCGACATTGATGGCGCCGAGCACGGTGATCAGGCCGAGCAGATTGAGCCATGCGGTGACCCAGCCGGTGCCGCGGTTGCCGAGGATCGAACCCCAGTGATAGAGGCCGCCGGCCGTCGGATAGGCCGAGCTGATCTGCGACATGGCGACCGCAAAGGTCAGCGAAACGAAGCAGCCGACCAGCCAGCCGATGCCGATGCCGATGCCGCCGGCGCCGGAGGTGGCCTGGGCCAGCGAATTGATGCCGCCCGACAGGATGCAGATGATGGAGAAGGAAACGGCGAAGTTCGAAAAGCGACTGAGGCGCCGCTCCAATTCCTGGGCATAGCCCATGCTGTGGAGGTGCTTTACGTCCTCCGCCTTGTCAACTTCAGTATAACCCGGTGCTGCCATTTTAGTGTCCCCTGTTGGTTTTCGGGTCGGGATGAGATCCCGCCCTAGCTAGCCGATTGAACTGACTTTCCGACTGAATGCGATCTGGTGTGTCCGGCCTCCTCTGGCTCCAGATCCGAAAAAATGCCCGTGAGCAGATCCGCCCATTTCCGCTGCCCGGTCTCGCCGGCGATTTCGTCATTGCGGATTTCGATCATCGCGCAGGGCAGTCCGCGCGAGCGCGCATGCCGTTCCAGCGTGAAATAGACGCGGTCATCAGGTGAATACGGCTCGTTGACCCCGACGGTGACACCGGAAAGCCGCTTCAGCGCCGATATCAGCGGCGCCGCCAGCCGGCGATCCTCGTCATGGATGATGCCGATATGCCAGGGCCGGTTGCGGCCCTTGTATACCGGCGTGAAGGAATGGACCGAAACCAGCCGCGTTTCCTGACCGTGTGACAGCCTGTGGCTGATGATATCCGCAATCGTATCGTGGAAAGGGCGCCACGAAAGCGCGACACGCGCGGCACGCTCACTTTCCGACAGGCCGGCATTGCCCGGTATGGCCGTTGTCTCACTGACCGGCGGCACCAGGTCGGGCGCGTCAAGCGGCCGGTTGCAGTCGATGACAAGGCGCGAAATGCGGGTTTCGACGAGCGTCGCGTCGAGCGCCTGCGCCATGCGGCGGGCAACCGGCAGCGCGCCGGGATCCCAGGCGATGTGGCGCGACAGGTCCTCGACAGCAAGGCCGAGCGTGCCGAATTCGGCGGGCAGGAAGTTCGAGGCGTGATCGCAGGTCAGCACGAAAGGGCTTGATCCGCCGGGGTTCGTCACCCTTACGGTATCAGACGATGCAAGGCTGGCGGGCCGTGCTTTCTCCATACTCTGCCGTCCCCGGGGAGCGCTGTATCGTATGTTACGTATTTTGCCTCATTGCGTCCCTGTGGATGATTTCATACAGTTTGTCCGGCTTTGTCAAATGCGATTTCGGAAAAGACCATCGACCGAGCCAAGGGTGGGGAAAAGATGATTTCCAACATTGCCGAACTGATCGCCGACCGCGTCGGCACGATGCCGGCCAGCGAACGGCGCGCGGCCCAGACACTGATTGCCTTCTACCCGATGATCGGCTTGAAAACGGTCGCTGAATTCTCGGCCGCAGCCGGCGTTTCCTCGCCGACAATCCTGCGTTTCGTCGCCCGGTTGGGCTTTCAGAACTATCCGGAGTTCCAGTCGAGCCTGCAGGACGAACTGGCGGCGCAACTGCAATCGCCGGCGACAAGGACGCTCAATCCGCCCTCGCCCGGCGGCGGGACCGTGTCGCCGATGCTGGAAGCGACGCTCGACAATATGCGCGAGACATTCAGGCACCTGTCCGACAAGCAGCTTGCCGACATCGCCGCCCGGCTGGCGGACCGGCGCGGCAAGACCTTCCTGATCGGCGGCCGCTTCACCGATCCGCTGGCGCGCTACATGGCCGCCCACCTCGCCATCATCCAGCCGGATGTCTTTCACCTCGCCGGGCAGGAAAGCATGTGGCGTGACCGGCTGATCGACATGGGCAAGCGCGACGTGCTGGTCATCTTCGACATCAGGCGCTACCAGGACAGCCTCCTCCGCTTCGCCGAGAAGGCGCATCAGCGTGGCGTGCAGATCGTACTGTTCACCGACCAGTGGCTGTCGCCGATCGCCCGCCTTGCTCGCCATGTCATCGCCGGACGAACCGCAGTGCCGTCGGCATGGGATTCATCGGCGGCCCTTTTCGTCGTCGCCGAAACGCTGATCGGCGCCGTCACCAGGCAACTGGAAGCAGAAGGCGCCAAACGCATTCGCGAGATGGAAAGTCTGCGTTAGTGCATATGCGATGATCCGAAGCGTTACGCATATTTTCTCAAACGTTACATATATTTAATGTGCGCAGCCCCCGGAGAATTGTCATAAAGACGCGATATCGAGACGGCTTCTTTGCCTTACAATAGCCTCGCTGCGTCTGCTTCATTTCGGGAAACCGGTAGACGGAAGGATTGTTTTACCAACCGGAGTGCTGATGGCCGCCTGGAAACAGATACTTTTTGCACTCGTGGTGCTGGTGGTGGCGGCAGCCGCCTGGCTGCGCTTTTATCCCGGCGCACCGGACGTGCTGGCACGTTGGGGCATCGACTGGGCTTACGCGGCAACGCCCCCGGCTGAAACCGGTGCCGCCAACGCGAGGCAGGCAAACGGCCGCAACGGCAACCAGCGGGTGAACGTGGTCGCCTTGGCGGCCACTTCGGCTGTTATCAACGACCGCCTGCAGGCGATCGGCACCGGCCGTGCCAACGCCTCGGTGACCGTCAATCCTTACAGCTCCGGCCGCCTCGCCGAACTGCTGGTCGAATCCGGCAGCCATGTCGAGAAGGGACAGATCCTCGCCACCCTCGATTCCGAGACCGAAGTGATCTCTCAGGACCGTGCCAAGCTCGCCTTGCAGGACGCTCAGTCCAAGCTCGACCGCGTTAAGTCGCTGCGTGCCTCCAATGCCGCGACCCCGGTAGCCGTGGCTGATGCCGAGGTGGTGCTGGCGGGCGCCAAGCTGGCGCTTCAGGACGCGGAACTTGCACTGCAGCGCCGGTCGATCCTGGCGCCGATCGCCGGCACCGTCGGCATCCTGCCGATCTCGGCCGGCAATTACGTCACCAACCAGTCGGCCATCGCCACGCTCGACGACCGGTCCTCGATCCTGGTCGATTTCCTGGTACCCGAGCGCTTCGCCGCCGCCGTCAAGGTCGGTGCGCAATTGACGGCGACGCCGATCGCCAATCCCAGCAACGCCTATAGCGGCACCGTTTCGGCCATCGACAACCACATCGATGAAAAGAGTCGCACGCTGCTGGTCAAGGCCAAGATCGCCAACCCGGCCGATTCGCTGCGCGCCGGCATGTCGTTCGGCATCACCATGAAATTTCCGGGGCAAACCTATCCGGCCGTCAGCCCGCTGGCGATCCTGTGGGGGTCGGACGGCGCCTATGTCTGGCAGATCGAGGATGGCAAGGCCAGGCGGGTCCCGGTGCGCATCATCCAGCGCAACACCGAGACCGTGCTGATCGACGCCGAGATCGACAATGGCGACATGGTGGTCACAGAAGGCACCCAGAGCGTCAGCGAGGGCGGCGCGGTTCGCCTTGCCGGCGAAGAGCAGCGCGCCGCGGACGCCGCCGCAGGCTCATGACCGGAACCATCAACACCGCCAGCGAGACCGGCTTCACCGCCCTGTTCATCCGCAGGCCGGTCATGGCCTTCGTGCTCAACACACTGATTGCGGTCGCCGGCCTGGCCGCTTTCTACGGCGTCGAGATCCGCGAACTGCCTGATGTCGACCGCGCGGTCGTCACTGTTTCCACCACCTTCGAGGGCGCGGCGGCCGAGACCGTCGACCGCGAACTGACCGACACGATCGAGGGCGCCGTCGCCCGCGTCTCAGGCGTCAAGTCGATCTCGTCGTCTTCCTCGTTCGGCTCGAGCCGCGTCACCATCGAGTTCAACGACGGCGTCGATCTGAATGTCGCCGCCTCGGACGTGCGTGATGCTGTCGGCCGCGTCGCCAATCAGATGCCCGACACCGCCGATCCGCCGCGCATCGTCAAGGCCGACGCCAATTCCGACGCGGTGATGCGACTGGCGGTGACCTCGGACAACATGTCGATCCAGGACATGACCGTGGTGGTCCAGGACCAGATCGAGGACGAGCTTGCCGCCGTGCCCGGCGTTGCCGACGTCCAGGTCTATGGCGACCGCGACAAGATCTTTCGCATCGATGTCGACCAGAACAAGCTGGCCAGCCTCGGCTTCACGGTTGCCGATCTCAGGGCCGCCCTTGCCTCGGTCGCTTTCGATTCCCCTGCCGGTTCGATCACCACGACCAACCAGGACCTGATCGTCCGCACGACTGCCGACGTGACCACGCCGGAAGAGTTCGAAAACATCATTGTCGGCGGCACGACGCGCATCCGCGACGTCGCCACCGTCACGCTCGGTCCCGACGTCGGCCAGACCACGCTGCGCTCGGATGGCAAGACCGGCATCGGCATCGGCATCATCCGCCAGGCGGAATCGAACACGCTGGACATCTCGACCGGCGTCCAGTCCGCCGTCGCCAAGCTGCAGGAAAACCTGCCCAAGGGCATGTCGATCAAGATCACCAGCGACGACGCCGTCTTCGTCAAGGGCGCGGTGCACGAGGTCGAGATCGCACTCGGCCTGTCCGTGACCATGGTGCTGATCGTCATCTATGTGTTTCTCCTCGACTGGCGCGCGACGCTGATCCCCGGCCTGTCGATGCCGGTCGCCATGATCGGCACCATCGCTGCCATCTATCTGGCCGGCTTCTCGGTCAACATCCTGACCCTGCTCGCTCTGGTGCTGGCGACGGGACTGGTCGTCGACGACGCCATCGTCGTGCTCGAAAACATCGTGCGACGACGCAATGAAGGCATGGGGCCCCGCGCCGCCGCCGTGCTTGGCGCGCAGGAAGTGTTTTTCGCCGTCATTGCCACCACCTTGACGCTGGTCGCCGTCTTCGTGCCGATTTCGTTCCTGCCCGGCCAGACCGGCGGCCTGTTCCGCGAATTCGGCTTCGTGCTTGCCATGTCGGTGCTATTGTCCTGCGTTGTGGCGCTGACGCTGTGCCCGATGCTCGCCTCGCGCATGCTGACCAGCGCATCGCTCCACCACGAAGGGGGCCATGGCATCGGCGCCCGCATCGGCGGCGCGCTCAATACGGCCTACAAGCGCGGCCTACACGCCTGCCTCGACGCGCCATGGATCGTGCTTCTGGTCGCGGTGCTGTTTGCCGGCACCGCCTTCACGCTGTTCGGCACCATCCGCCAGGAGCTGACGCCGACCGAGGACCGCGCCGCCGTGCTTCTGCGCATCAGCGCCCCGCAAGGCGTCAGCCTCGACTATACGACGCAGCAGATGCAGAAGATCGAGAGACTGATCCAGCCGATGCGCGATTCCGGCGAGATCCGCTCGACCTTCGAGAATGCCGGCCAGAACGGCTCCTACAATTCCGGCTTCATGGTGATGACGTTGGCGCCGTGGAACGAGCGCAGCCGCAGCCAGCAGGAGATCATGGCCGAGATCAGCCAGTTGACCAGGCAGGTGCCGAGCGTGCGCATCTTCCCGGTACAGCCCAACAGCCTCGGCATCCGTGGCGCCGGCAACGGCCTGCAGTTCGCGCTGGTCGGCAACGACCGCAAGGCGCTCGGCGACGCAGCCGTGAAGATCATCGCCGAGATGCAGAAGGACGCGCGCTTCCAGACACCGCGCCTGTCGATCGACCCGACGCAACCGCAGCTCGCCGTGGCCATCGACCGCGAGCGCGCCTCCGACCTCGGCATCGACATATCGGGACTGGCCAACACCTTGCAGGCCATGCTCGACGGCAACGATGTCGTCGACGTCTACATTGCCGACCGCAGCTACGGCGTGAAGCTGGTCTCGACCACCAATCCGATCAACGATCCGACCGATCTGGAAAACATCTTCCTGAAGACGGCAGACGGACGTTTCGTGCCGATGTCGACCATCGCCACGCTGACCGAACGTGCCGTACCGCCATCGCTGTCGCGCGAACAGCAGCAGCCCTCGGTGGCCATCACCTCCAACCTCAGTGGCGACTTCGCGCTTGGCGACGCGCTCACCCGCGCCGAGGAGATCGCCACGCCGCTGCTGCCTGCGGGCAGCCGCATCCTGCCTCTGGCCGAGGCGGCGACGCTGGGCGAAACCAACAGCGCCATGATCACCATTTTCGGCTTCGCGCTGGTCATCATCCTTTTGGTGCTGGCCGCCCAGTTCGAAAGTTTCGTCAGTGCCGTCATCATCATGGCGACGGTGCCGCTCGGACTGGCCTGCGCGATTTTCGCGCTTCTGCTCTCGGGCACCAGTCTCAACGCCTACAGCCAGATCGGCCTGGTGCTTTTGGTTGGCGTCATGGCCAAGAACGGCATCCTGATCGTCGAATTCGCCAACCAGCTGCGCGATCGCGGGCTTGGCGTGCGCGAAGCGATCGAGCAGGCCTCGATCATCCGCGTGCGGCCGGTGATGATGACGATGATCTGCACCGTGCTCGGCGGCTTGCCGCTGGTGCTGGCGAGCGGCGCCGGTGCCGAGGCGCGCGTCGCGCTCGGCTGGGTTATCGTCGGCGGCCTGGGGTTGGCCACCGTCTCGACGCTGTTCCTGACGCCGGTCGCCTATCTCCTGCTTGGCCGCTTCGTGACGCCGAAGACCCATGAGGAAGCGCGACTGAAGCGCGAGTTGGAGGAAGCCGCCTACACCAATGTGGAACCGGCGGAGTAAAGAAATCCAGGGAAAAGTGTGTAGCGGTTTTCCGTCCGGAATTTCGTAAGAAAAATAGTTCCGCCTATCTCAAGAACCGGCCTTCGATCGACCAGCGCGCGGCGAGGAAATTCAGCACCGCCGCCACCACGACACCGGCGATCTTTGCCGGCCACACTCCGGCGATGCCGGCAAACAGCGCGATGGAGAGGCTGGAGACGCCGAGCGAAATCAGCCCTCCAAGCGAGGCGAAGCGAAGGAATGCGTCACGCAGCCGGATGGCTCGATTGCGCTCGAACGACCAGAAGCCGTTCGCCGCGAAGGAAAAGGTGACGGCGATGAACCAGGCAGCAACGTTGGCCGGCAGCGGCGAAGCACCGAGCTTGAGCAGCAGGAAGAAGCTGGCAAGGTCGATGGCCGTGTTCGCCAGTCCGACAATGGCAAAGCGGACGATCTTGTTGCCGGTCGAACGCGGGGGCCGCTCGGCGTCGTTCATCCCCTGCCATCCATGATTGCGACATTGGCGCGGGCCAGGCTGGCTCCGAACGCGTCCGA
>NZ_RZRW01000381.1:0-5695 GCF_003998745.1 Mesorhizobium sp. M7A.F.Ca.US.014.04.1.1
ACTCCGGCGCCCGCGGGCACCACCACGCCGACGCCGCCTTCCGGCAACGATGCTTCGGCTCCTGCGACTGCCCCGGCCACTGCGCCTGCCGCCGGCTCGACGCCGCCGGCGACCAACGGCACGGCTCCCGCCGCACCGGCGACCCCGCAGGTTCCAAACCAGTAGTCCTCGGTGCCTGAACCGCGATCTGTGGTCGTTTGAACACAGTCGCGGCAAATGCAGCGAGATCACGAAGATTCGACGGGGTGAGGCATGGCCCCACGCTTGAGGCGGCCGCGCTTATTCGACTATAGATTGCACGCGGCATTTCCGGCGCCCTTGGGGGGCGCTGGGCGACGCCGTGGCAACAAGCATAGAACGATCGGATCTTCGCCATGCAGCTTCGCAGCTTCATTTTCCTGGGACTTTGCGCCGCACTCGGCGTGAGTTCCCCCGCTTTCGCAGGCGTTCCGGCCAATATGGCCGCACAGCCTTCGGCTGAAACAACTTCTGCCATCAACGTCGCCGTCAAGAGTGATGCGTCGCAATTGAAGCTTCTCAAGAAGAAGAAAAACCCGACGCCCGACGACCTCGCCCAGATCAAGAAGATCGAGGCCAAGATCGTTGCCGACAAGGAAGCCGCCAAAGCCAAGGCGCTCGAAGCCAGGAAGCTGGCAATGCGCGAGGCGGCAAAGGCCAAGGCCGACGCGGAACGGCAGGCGTTCCTTGCCAAGAAGGGCAAGAGCGCGCCGGCAACCGAGGTGGCCGATGCCAAGCCGGCCAAGAAGCAGGCTGCCAAGATCATCGAGCCTATCGAACCGATAGCGCCGATCCAGTCGGCCGAGCCGCTTCCGGCGGAGGCCATGAACGTCGCCCTGACCGGCAACAATGGCGAACTGCGCAGCGAAGTCATCGGCCAGAAGAAGCCGAGCGGCGGCGGCCTGTTCGCCGGCCTTTTCGGCGGGACGTCGTCCGGCTCCTCGATAAGCTATCTTCCCGAGACGCGGGCTCTCGATCAGGCTCTCGCCAAGAGGGAGGCCAAGAAGCAGTTCAAGGTGAAGCCGGAATTCGTGCCGCAGGACGTGGAATTCACTGGTTACGATGCCGGCACCATCGTCATCGACACCAGCGCGCGGCGCCTCTACCTCGTCGAATCATCTTCCACCGCGCGGCGCTACGCCATTGCGGTCGGTCGCGAGGGCCTGCAGTTCAAGGGCACGGTCGCGGTCGGTGACAAGCAGGAATGGCCGCGCTGGATCCCGACGCTGGACATGCAGAAGCGCGAGCCGAAGCATTACGGCCAGTATAAGGACGGCATGCCTGGCGGTGGCCAGAATCCGCTCGGCGCCCGCGCCATCTATCTCTATGACGGCAAGAAGGACACGCATCTGCGCATCCACGGCACCATCGCGCCGCAGTCGATCGGAACCAGCGCCTCTAATGGCTGCTTCCGCATGATCAACGAGCACGTCATGGATCTCTACAGCCGCGTCAGGGTTGGCACCAAGGTCGTCATCATCTGACGTTTTCGTCATCCTGCCGAAAGGGCCGGCTCAGCCGGCCCTTTTGTTTTGCCCTGTTCACGATCCGAGCGCCTTCTTGGGAAAAAACCTTCGCGGTGGTTTTTTCTCTGGCGGAATCAATCCGGCCGCGTTAAGCGATGACTCCCATGGCGCGATATGTATTCATCACAGGCGGCGTGGTTTCCTCACTTGGAAAAGGCATTGCCGCAGCGGCCCTTGGGGCTCTCCTGCAGGCGCGAGGCTATCGCGCACGCATCAAAAAACTCGATCCCTATCTCAATGTCGATCCGGGGACGATGTCGCCGTACCAGCATGGCGAGGTTTTCGTCACCGACGATGGTGCGGAAACCGATCTTGATCTTGGCCATTACGAGCGCTTCACAGGCCGCTCCGCCAACCAGCAGGACAACATCACCACCGGCCGCATCTACAAGAACATCATCGAGCGCGAGCGGCGCGGCGACTATCTCGGCGCCACCGTGCAGGTCATCCCCCACGTCACCGACGAGATCAAGAATTTCGTCCTCAACGGCAATGACGACTATGATTTCGTGCTGTGCGAGATCGGCGGCACGGTCGGCGACATCGAGGCGATGCCGTTCCTGGAGGCTATACGCCAGCTCGGCAACGACTTGCCGCGCAACAATGCCGTCTACGTGCATCTGACGCTGATGCCCTATATCCCGACGGCCGGTGAGCTGAAGACCAAGCCGACTCAGCATTCGGTCAAGGAACTGCGCGGCATCGGCATCGCGCCCGACATCCTGCTGGTCCGCGCCGACCGCGCTATCCCCAAGGAAGAGCGCAGAAAACTGTCGCTGTTCTGCAATGTGCGCGAAAGCGCCGTGATCCAGGCGCTCGACGTGCCGCATATCTACGACGTGCCGATGGCCTATCACAAGGAAGGGCTCGATTCGGAAGTCCTGGCCGCCTTCGGCATCGATCCGGCGCCGAAGCCGCGTATGGAGCCGTGGCAGGCGGTGTCCAACCGCATCCACAATCCGGAAGGCGAGGTGACCATCGCCGTTGTCGGCAAATATACCGGCCTCAAGGACGCCTACAAATCGCTGATCGAGGCGCTGTCGCATGGCGGCCTGGCCAATCACGTCAAGGTCAAGCTCGACTGGATCGAATCGGAGATCTTCGAAAAGGAGGATCCGACGCCGTGGCTGGAAAAGGTGCATGGCATCCTGGTTCCCGGCGGCTTTGGGGAGCGCGGCTCGGAAGGCAAAATCCTGGCGGCGAAGTTCGCGCGTGAGCGAAAAGTGCCGTATTTCGGCATCTGCTTCGGCATGCAGATGGCCTGCATCGAGGCGGCGCGGTCGCTGGCCGGCGTCGAGCATGCGTCTTCGACCGAGTTTGGTCCGACCGAGGAACCGGTCGTCGGCCTGATGACCGAATGGCTGAAAGGCAACATGCTGGAGAAGCGCCGCGAAACCGGCGATCTCGGCGGCACGATGCGGCTCGGCGCCTATCAGGCCGAGCTCGCCAAGGGCTCCAAGATCGCCGAGATCTACGGCGACACTCAGATTTCCGAGCGCCATCGCCACCGCTACGAGGTCAATGTCGACTACAAGGAGCGGCTTGAGGATTGCGGCCTGGTGTTCGCCGGCATGTCGCCCGACGGCGTGCTGCCGGAAACGGTCGAATACCCGGACCATCCCTGGTTCATCGGCGTGCAGTATCATCCGGAACTGAAAAGCCGGCCGCTCGACCCGCATCCGCTGTTCGCCAGTTTCATCGAGGCAGCGGTGGAGCAGAGCCGGCTGGTGTAGGCCGGTCGGCCATGCAGACCTATGTCGCGCTGCTTTACAGCATCATTCTGGGCGAGGGCCGCCGGGTCGTCATGGCCGATCTCAAGGCCATGGCGGAAGATCTCGGGCTGAAGAACCCGCGCACCCTGGTGGCGACCGGAAATCTGGTCTTCGAGGCGCCGGCAACTGATATTGCCGACCTTGAACAGCGGCTGGAGGCAGCCTTCGAAAAAACCTTCGGCCGCCATGTCGACATCATCGTGCGTGGTGCCAAGGACTGGCTGAAGCTTGCCGCCGGCAATCCGTTCCCGGCCGATTCGGCCAAAGCAGGCGATCAGGTGGCCGTACGGGTGATGCGCAAGCCTGCGCCCGTGGAGGCCGTGACGGGGCTCCAGGCCTATGCCGGCGAGGATGAAAAAGTGACTTCGGTCGGCGGCGACATCTGGGTCGTCTTTTCGCGCGAGAGGCCAAGCTCGCGGCTGCTTGCGGCGATGAATCACAAGCGCATGGGCACGGGCACGTCGCGCAACTGGAACACGGTGCGCAGATTGGCCGAGATGCTCGGGTAGGTTTTGGGGCGGCTCTCGCCGCCCCAAAATTCACCTTGTCAGGCCTTCGCGGTCCTGGCGCCGGCGCCCAAAGCGGCGGTGCGCAGCACGTAGTAGATGATGCCGGCGATCGCCACGCCGAAGAACCAGCCATAGACACCCCACCAGGACGGCAGCCAGTTGGTGAAGTTGGGCAGGATCGACGAGAAGATGGCGCCGATGCCGGCGGCGATGAAGGCGGTGACGTGCCAGCCGCCCTGGAAGCGGAATTCGCCATCTTCGCGATAAAGCGCCTCGACGTCGACCTCACCCTTCCGGATCAGGTAGTAGTCGACCATCATCACCCCGAAGATCGGCCCCATCGTCGCGCCGATGATGTTGACGAAGGAAGCCGCACTGCCTTCCCATGGCGCGAAGGGATAGAGCAGCAGGGCGATCACGGCCGCGATATAGCCGCCCTTCTTGAAGTCGATCTGCCTGGGAAAGACATTGGAGAAGTCGAAGGCCGGCGAGACGAAGTTCGCCACGACGTTGATGCCAAGCGTCGCAACTGCAAAGGTCAGGGCAGCAAGGGCTGCCAGGAACCAGCTGTCGAATTTCGCCGATATCTGGTCGGGATGCAGCAGCACCTCGCCATAGACGTCAAAGGCGGCAATGGTGGTGACGCCGGCCACCAGAGAAAACAGGATCAGGTTGATCGGCAGGCCCCAGATGTTGCCCTTGCGCAGCGATGCCTTGTCAGGCGCGTAACGGGCGAAATCGCAGAAATTGAGATAGAGCGCCGAGAAATAGGTGACCCAGATCGCGGCCACCGCAAACAGCGAGGTCCAGGAGCCAGGCGTGCCGGGCACGCCCGCATCCTTCGTCTTGTCCAGCAGCACGTCCATCGGGATGTCGCTGGTGAAGGCAAATCTCCCGGATTTGACACAGAGATAGATCGCCAGGATCAGCATCATCACCCACACCGCGGGGCCGGCCCAGTCCTGGAAGCGGCGGACCGTTTCCATGCCGTTCTGGATGATCAGCAATTGCAGCCCCCAGATGACCACGAAGCAGATCACCTCCAGGCCGGTATGACCGAGGAAGTGCGTGCTGGCGTTGAAATCGGCGAACCATTGCGTGCGGATCAGCAGCGCCACGATCGCGCCCGAGGCGGCGGCAGTCTGCGCGCCGTACCAGAAGCAGGCGACGACGGCGCGCACCAGCGCCGGTATGTTGGCGCCCCAGATGCCGAAAGAGGCGCGGGCAAGCACGGGGTAGGGCACGCCCGTCTTCACGCCGGCATAGCCGACCATGTTCATCAGCGCGTAGATGATCAGCGAGCCGATGCCTATGGCGATGATGAAATTGACGAAGCCGCCGCAGAACAGGAACAGACTGGCGGCAAGATAGTAGCCCCAAAGGCTGTGGACGTCCGACGTCCAGACGTTGAAGATCGAGAATGGTCCCCAGTTTCGAACTTTGGCCGGAGCCAAATCCTCGTTGTACAGATCAGGTGAAGCACCCTGTATCGTCATGGCAATGTTCCCCTTTTGCAGCACGCGCCCTCACGCGTTGGCCGCGTGCAGGTTAAGCCTGCCGCAGGGGAACCGACAAGCAACCTATTTGCCGGCTTTGGCCTTAAAGATATTCAATGAGAACTGCGATTATCGATGCAAGGCGATGGTGGGTCATCGCTGGACCACGGATGAGTCGAGGTTCGACGCGGGGATTCCAATCTGAAGCGGTGGCTCCCGACATTTTCGGTTGGGGGGCATCTAAGCGATTGCCATCACCTGCTTGTGGTCCGCGACTTCGGCGAGCAGCCAATCCTGAAACAGACCGGTGCCTGGCTTGTTGCCGATGCTGCGACGCTGATGCAGGTAAATGCCGGCCGGATAGGTGTGGCGGG
>NZ_RZRW01000382.1:0-5684 GCF_003998745.1 Mesorhizobium sp. M7A.F.Ca.US.014.04.1.1
GCATCTATGACCGATGGTCGGGCCGTGCGGTCGGCGGCTGCGTCTACCACGTCGCCCATCCCGGCGGGCGCAATTACGACACCTTTCCGGTCAATGGCAACGAGGCGGAAGCTCGGCGGCTCGCCCGCTTCGAACCGCGTGGCCATACGCCATCCGCCTATGTGATCCGTGAAGAACAACCGGCGGAAGATTTCCCGATGACCCTTGACCTTCGGCGGCCGGCAAGACTCTGATCAGCAATGGCAAAGGGGAATCACAAGAGGGGACGCGGCAAGCCGCAGACCCACAGCCTGCTGGAGCACTACCAGCCCATAGACGGCGTCGTCGACGAGATGGTCGATGCATCGGGCAATCCTCGCCCGGCCTGGAAGCATTTTGTCGAGGCGCTCGAGGAACTCGGTGCTGAAAAGCTCGGCCAGCGCTTTGCCCGCGCCGACCAGTATCTGCGCGATGCCGGCGTTTATTACCGCGTCTATGACAAGGCCGGCGCCAATGAACGCGAATGGCCGCTGGCGCATGTCCCGGTTCTCATCGAAGAGAGCGAGTGGGCGGCGATCAGCGCCGGCCTCGTGCAGCGCGCCGAACTGTTCGAGGAAACCATCGCCGATATATACGGGCCGAACCGGCTGGTCGAAAAAGGCATCCTGCCGGCGGGATTGATCGCCGCCAGCCCCGAATATTTGCGGCCTGTCCTCGGCACCAAGCCGGCCGGCGGCCACTTCCTGCATTTCTGCGCCTTCGAGCTCGGCCGTGGACCTGACGGCCAGTGGTGGGTGCTTGGCGATCGCACGCAGGCGCCGTCCGGCGCCGGCTTCGCACTGGAAAACCGCGTCGCCACCACACGCGCGCTGTCCGACATCTATGGCGAGATGCATGTGCACCGCCTTGCCGGCTTTTTCCGCCGTTTTCGCGACGCGCTGATCGGCATGGCCAAGGAGACCGACGGCCGCGTCGCCATCCTCACGCCGGGGCCGCTCAACGAAACCTATTACGAACACGCCTACATCGCCCGCTATCTTGGCATCATGCTGCTCGAAGGCGAGGATTTGACCGTTTCAGGCGGCCGGCTCATGGTACGCACGGTTTCCGGCCTGATGCCGATCAGCGTGTTGTGGCGGCGGCTCGATGCCGCCTTCGCCGATCCGCTCGAACTGCGCCCGGATTCGCAGATCGGCACGCCGGGCCTGGTCGAGGCGATCCGCCAGGGCGCGGTTGCTACCGTCAATGCGCTTGGCTCCGGCCTGATGGAGACGCGTGCGCTGCTCGCCTTCCTGCCCAAGATTTCACGGGCCTTGCGGGGCGAGGAATTGCTGCTGCCAAGCGTCGCGACATGGTGGTGCGGGCAAGCAACCGAACGCGCGCATGTGCTGGCCAACATCGATCGCATGGTGATCGGCCCGGCGCTATCGACGAGACTTGCCTTCGAGGATGACGATTCAACGAAGCTCGGTTCGGCGCTGTCGGCCGGAGAGCGGGCGGAGCTGGTGGCGCGCATCGAACGCGATGGCGGCGATTTTGTCGGCCAGGAAGCGGTGACGCTTTCGACGACGCCCGTCTATGTCGGCGGGTGGCTGGAGCCGCGGCCAGCGAGCCTGCGCGTCTACCTGGCGCGAACGCCGGAGGGCTGGACGGTGATGCCGGGCGGTTTTGCCCGCATCGGCCTGTCGCTCGACCCGACGGCGATCGCCATGCAGCGTGGCGGCCAGGCGGCGGATGTCTGGGTTGTCAGCGACAAACCGGTGGAGCGCGAGACGCTGCTGCCGCAGGAAGGCGACAGTTTCAGCCGCACCAGGCCCGGCAGCCTGCCCAGTCGCGCGGCGGAGAACCTGACCTGGCTCGGCCGCTACATCGAGCGCTCGGAAGACACGGTGCGCATCCTGCGCGCCTACCATGTGCGGCTCGCCGAAACGTCCGACCCGGACATGCCGCTGCTCGCCGACATCAGGGATTATCTCGAACCTTTCGGCATCGACGTCGAGACGGCGATCCCGTCAGGGCTGATCGGCACGCTGGATAGCGCGGTCTACAGCGCCGGGCAGATTCGCGACCGCTTCTCGCCCGACGGCTGGCTGGCGCTGAAGGACCTGTCGAAAACCATCCATCAGTTCGCAACGACGGTCGCGCCCGGCGACGACGCGACCCGGGCGATGACAGTCATCCTGCGTAAGCTCGCCGGCTTTTCCGGCCTGCTGCACGAGAACATGTACCGCTTCGCCGGTTGGCGCTTCCTCGAGATCGGCCGCCGGCTGGAGCGCGGCATCCAGATCTCCCGCACGCTGTCGCGGCTGACCAGCGCCAAGGCGCCGGACGGCGCGCTCGACATGATGCTGGAGATCGGCGACAGCGTGATGACCCATCGCCGCCAATATCCGGTGCAGGCCGGCCGGCGCACGGTGATCGACCTGCTGGCGCTCGATCCGCTTAACCCGCGCTCCATCCTGTTCCAGCTCGAAAGGCTGAAGGCCGAAATCGGCCTGTTGCCGTCGCTCGGCGGGGAGGGGCAAATGTCGCCGGCGGCGAAGGAAATCCTGCAGCTCAACACCCAGATCGCCATCAAGGAGCCTTCGGATATGACGGCAAAGGCGCTGGACGAGCTCGCCCACGAAATCGGCGGCCTCTACAACAGCCTCGCCAAAGCCTATTTCGGATAAATCATGCTCTACGATATCAGGCTTCATCTCCACTATGATTACGCTTCCGCTGCCGGCGGCGGTCGTCATCAGGTGCGCGTGCTGCCGTCGACGATATCAGGCGTGCAGCGCGTCATCGCCGCATCACTGTCCTTTGCGCCGGCGCCCAACGAGCGTTCCGACTTTTCCGATTTCTTCGGCAACAACGTCACCTCGATCGCCTTTCGCGACGCGCATGATGCGCTCGACATCAGGATGAGCGCCCGCGTGTCGGTGTCTCGGCCCGAGCCCGGGCTCGACGTGTCGCCCGATATCGCCCGGCTCAGGCAGGAGCTCGCCGCGGTGCGGTCTCTGGCACCTGATGCACCGCACCATTTCCTGACGGCCAGCACCCATGCCGGCATCGACGATGCGATCACTGCCTACGCACGCAGCAGCATCGCCGGTTCCGCCGCCAGCACGGCCATGAACCTGTGCCATCGCATTCATCGTGATTTCACCTATGACGGCGAGGCGACGACGGTGCGGACCCGGGCCAGCGATGCCTTCAGGCTGAAGCGCGGTGTCTGCCAGGACTTTTCGCATATCATGATCGCCGGCCTGCGCGGGCTCGGCATTCCCGCTGGCTATGTCAGCGGCTTCCTGCGCACCATCCCGCCGAAGGGCAAGCCCCGGCTGGAAGGCGCCGATGCCATGCATGCCTGGGTCAAGGTCTGGTGCGGGCGCGACGCAGGCTGGCAGGAATTCGATCCGACCAACGGCATGCGGGCCAGCAACGACCATATCACCGTCGGCTACGGCCGCGACTATTCGGACGTGGCGCCGATCGTCGGCGTGCTCAAGACCACGGGGGGACAGGTCGGCGAGCAGGCTGTCGACGTCATTCCGGTTGTGCTCGAGAAAGCCTGAAGGCAGGCTCGACACCGTTTTCGGACGGCGCGTGGAACCAGCGGTCGGCCAGTGGCTTATCTACGGAATTCGCGTGGAGCCGACATGTTGCAGAAATCCGGAATGTCGCCCGGCCGACCGGCTGGCGAGGACGCTGTATCGCCAGATGGCGTGTTCAAAAACGGGGCACAAAGCTCGGCCGATCATGCGTCGCTTAGTTATGTCAGCGATGCCGAGCCTGGTATCCGGCGGCTGAAGACAGGCAAGGGGTTTTCCTACAAGGGACCGGACGGACGGACGGTTTCGGACGCCACCAAAGCCCGCATCGAGGCGATCGTCATTCCGCCGGCCTGGACGGATGTGTGGATTTCGCCCGACGCGGACGGCCATATCCAGGCAACCGGCAGGGACCAGCGGGGACGCAAGCAATATCGTTATCATCCGCAATGGGCCGAAGAGCGCGATGGTGCCAAATATTCGAGCCTTGTCGCTTTCGCCGAGAGCCTGCCGGACCTGCGGCACAGGGTCGATAGCGATCTGCGCCGTCGTGGCTTGCCGTTCGAGCGTGTCGTCGCCGCGGTCGTCTGGCTGCTCGACAACACGATGATCCGCGTCGGCAATGCCGCCTACGCCCGCGACAACAAGAGTTTCGGGCTGACCACGTTGCGCGACCGGCATGTCGATATTGTCGGTTCAAGCCTGCGCTTTGCCTTCAAGGGCAAGTCGGGCAAGGAGTGGAAGCTGAAGCTGGCCGACCGCCGTATCGCCAGGATTGTGCGTGGCGCGCAGGACCTGCCAGGCCAGAAGCTGTTCCAGTATCTCGATGAGGACGGCGACAGGCGGCCGGTCCGCTCCGAGGACGTCAACCGCTATATCCGTGAGGCGGTCGGTGACGCCTTCAGTTCGAAGCATTTCCGCACCTGGGGCGGCACCATTCACGCCGCGTCGCTGTTTGCGCAAACGGAACTGCCGCAAAGCCAGGCGCAGCGAAACAGGGCGATGAACAGCGTCATCGACAAGGTTGCCGAACGGCTGGGCAATACGCGTGCCGTCTGCCGCAAATGCTATATCCATCCGCGGGTCTTCGAAGCGTGGTCCGAGGGACGGTTGCTGGATGAAATGGCGCAGGCCAACAAGCGCAAACGGGCGATTGCCGGTCTCGATGACGAGGAAGCTCTCGTGCTGCGATGGCTGAAACTGGGAGAAAGCTGACCGACGCGGCCGACGGTGGCCAAATCCGTCACATCTGGATTTTTTTATCGACGTCATGTCGGGATCGGTCTTACTGTTTCGTCCTTTGACAGAGAAAAGGACCAGCCATGCTCTACGCAATCCTCTGCTATGCCTCCGAAGATGTCGTCTGCTCCTGGAGCAAGGCACAGGACGACGAGGTCATGGCCAATCTCCTCGACGTTCAGGACAAGTACGCCAAGGCTGGTCGGCTCGGCCCGGTGGCACGGCTTCTGCCGACCACGGCCGCGACGACGTTGAGGAAGGTCAAAGGCGAATCGGTCGTCATCGACGGGCCGTTCGCCGAGACCAAGGAACAGTTTCTCGGCTTCTACACGCTCGAATGCGCCGATCTCGACGAGGCGGTGGAGTTCGCCCGCGAACTTTCCGAGGTCAACCCGAGCGGCGGCTCCTATGAAATCCGGCCGGTTTCGGTCTTCAACCCAACAACGGTTTCCGCATGACCGAAATGGCCTGGATCAGCTCCGCGATCAGCGCCGCCCGCCCGCAGGCGATGGGCGCGCTGCTGCGTTATTTCCGCGATCTCGATACGGCGGAGGAAGCTTTCCAGGACGCGTGCCTCAGGGCGTTGAAGAACTGGCCGCAGAACGGGCCGCCGCGCGACCCGGCGGCCTGGCTGATCTTCGTCGGCCGCAACAGCGGCATCGATGCGGTGCGCAAGCGCGCCAAGCAGGCGCCGATGCCGGATGAAGACCAGGTTTCCGATCTGGAAGACGCCGAGAGCGATATCGCCGAGCGGCTGGACGGGGCGCACTACCGCGACGACATATTGCGGCTGCTGTTCATCTGCTGCCATCCCGATCTGCCGGCAACGCAGCAGATCGCGGTGGCGCTGCGCATCGTCTCCGGTCTCACCGTCAAGCAGATCGCGCGCGCCTTCCTGGTTGGCGAAAGCGCCATGGAGCAGCGCATCAC
>NZ_RZRW01000383.1:0-5679 GCF_003998745.1 Mesorhizobium sp. M7A.F.Ca.US.014.04.1.1
ATCACCATCGCCACGCTGGCGCAGCATGCGCCGGTCGAGAAAGGCCAGATGGTCGCGACGGTGAAGATCATTCCCTTCGCGGTCGGTTCAGCGCTGGTCGACGCTGCGACAGAAATCTGCGCCGCAGGCGAGATCTTTGCCGTCAATGCCTACCGGCCCGTGCGTGTCGGCGTCATCCAGACGGTTCTGCCGGGCATCAAGCCTTCCGTGCTCGACAAGACGCTGCGCGTCACCGAAGCGCGGCTGGCGCGCACCGGCGGCAGGCTGACGGCCGAGCGCCGCACGGCGCATGAGATCGCGCCGGTGGCGGAGGCCACGGCTTCCCTGGTGCGCGACAATGACATGGTGGTGATCTTCGGCGCCTCGGCGATGAGCGATTTCGCCGATGTCATTCCCGCGGCGATCGAGAGGGCGGGCGGTACCGTCGTCCGCGCCGGTATGCCGGTCGATCCCGGCAATCTGCTGGTGCTCGGTACGCTCGGCGGCAAGCACGTCATCGGCGCGCCCGGCTGCGCCCGCAGTCCCAAGGAGAACGGGTTCGATTGGGTGCTGGACCGATTGATCGCCGGTCTCGACGTGACCGCCAGGGATATTGCCGGCATGGGGGTCGGCGGGCTGCTGATGGAAATCCCCACACGGCCGCAGCCGCGCGAACCGCTGCCGGCCAAATCTCAGCTGAAGGTCGGCATCGTGCTGCTGGCGGCCGGCCGGTCGAGCCGCATGGGCGGGCCGAACAAGCTGTTGGCGCTGTTCGACGGCAAGCCGCTGGTGCGCCGCACCGCCGAGCGGGCGCTTGGCTCGAAGGCGTCCAGAACTGTCGTCGTCACCGGCCACCAGCGCGAGCGGGTGCGCGCTGCGCTGGCGGGCCTCGGCGTGACCTTCGCCGACAATCCTGATTTTACCGACGGCTTGTCCACGTCGCTGAAGGCCGGCATTGCCTATCTGCCGGAGGACTCCGCCGGTGTGATGATCGCGCTCGGCGACATGCCCGATATCACGTCCGACGATCTCGACAGCTTGATCGATGCGTTCCGCAAGGGCGGCGGCAATGCGGTGGTCCGCGCTTCGCATGACGGCAAGCGCGGCAATCCGGTGCTGTTGCCGCGTTCGCTGTTTCCGGCGATCGCCCATCTGGAGGGCGACACCGGTGCACGCCATCTGGTCGAGACCGAAGGGCTCGATGTCATCGATGTCGAGATCGGCGCGGCGGCGTCTGTCGATGTCGACACGCGCGAGGCGCTGGAAGGCGCCGGCGGTGTGCTGCAGGATTGACAAACCCAAGCCGAATTACGCATGCGTTGGGTATGTCTTTTCGCCGCCAAATTTTCTGTGCCTTTGCAGTCACGACCGCGTTGCTGTCGTCGGCCGCGCAAAGTCAGACGCTGTCCCTAAAACCCTTCAAGGACGATCTCTTCGCCTATCCGCCCACGCTGTCGTCCGACAGCAACGGTGCCTACACGGTCATCGACTACCGCGAGATGCGCGACATCAACCAGCGTGACCAGGTGCCCGAGCGGCGGGTGAACGCCCAATATACCGACGCCAGCGTGCGCAAGGTGCAGCAGGATCTGTTGCTGAAAACCGACGCCGGCGATATCAGGCATTTCGCCGTCGGCAAGACCGAGGGCGCCGGCATCATCGTGCTTTACCTGCACGGGCAGGGCGGCAGCCGCAAGCAAGGCGTCGACGACTTCACCTTCGGCGGCAATTTCAACCGGCTCAAGAACCTGATGGCCAGCAATGGCGGCCTCTACCTTAGCCCGGATTTTACCGATTTCGGCGACAAGGGAGCAGCGCAGGTGGCAGCGCTGATCGGTCACTATGCCGACCGGTCGCCAGGCGCGAAGATCTTCGTTGCCTGCGGATCGATGGGTGGTGCGCTGTGCTGGAAGCTTGCCGCGCGCAAGGACATGGGCGGCCGCATCAACGGCCTGCTGCTGCTCGGCTCGCTATGGGATGAGAGCTTTTTCACCAGCCCAGCATTCAAGCGCCGTGTGCCGGTCTTTTTCGGCCAGGGCAGTCACGACGTGGTCTTCCCAGTGGCAAATCAGGAGGCATTCTTTCGCTCGATCCTGGCCAAATCGAAGACTTACCCGACCCGTTTCGTTCGTTTCGAGACCGGCACCCATGGCACCCCGATCCGCATGACCGACTGGCGCGGCACGCTCAACTGGATGCTGTCGAAGTCGCCCTGACAGGCTGCCTGCAAGCCCGTGTGACGCTCAAGGCGCAGTGTTGTAGTCGACGACAGTCTCGGGATTTTGCTCGCCGTCATATGATGCATCGACGTCGTACTGGACCAGCGAGAAATTGCCGTTGCGGAACAGATACGTGCCGGCGTCGGAAGCATCGCCGACCCCGCGCCACTTGTTGAACGTGGTGATCGTCTGGGTGGCCTCGTCATAGTCGGAATTGACCGCCCAGCCGGACGTCTGGAAACCGACGATGCTCATGCCCAGCAATTTGCCGTTGCTGTCATTGTTCTCGTAGCGGATGTCCATCTTGGGTTCGGCGAATTGCAATTGCTGCACGGCCGATGTCTCGTCGGTCATATAATAGACCGAGCTTTCATTGTAGGCGGCGGCCGAGCAGGAAAAATGGAACAGCCGCGTCTCCTTGTCGGGGTCGCCGGGCTGCGCATCCTTGTCCTTGTATTTGATTGAAAAGACCGTCGGCTCGTCGGCCAGGAACTGTTTGTCGCACTGGCCGCCATAGGTTGCCAGAAACGCCTTCTTTGCCTGCTCCAGCGCAGTGTCCTTCTTCGGTGGCGGCGGCCCATCGCCGCAGCTTGGCGGCAGCGCCTCCTCGAAATCGGCGGCGGAGGGTTTCAGTGCCCCCTTCTCGATGTGGATCGGATCGAAGGGTGGCTCCGCCTGGATCTGGGCATTCACCTGGCGCAGCGTGTAGCAGCCCGCAAAAACCTTTTCGCCGCCGCTCTTGTCGGTGGCGCGGATGGCGATGGGCACGTTGTAGAAAATGCTGCCGGCCGCCCCTTCGTCGGAAACCGCCCCGGTCAAGACCTCGACCTTGTCGGTGCCGTCATAGCCCTTGACGAAACTGTCGAAATCCTTTGCCGGTTTTGTATCGCCGAAATACCCCCAGGCGCGAGCGAATTCGTGCCGGCTGATGGCGCTGTAGAGCGAACGCACAACAGCATCGGCGCTCGACCGGTCGTCGACATAGGGCGTTTCGCGGGCATCTTCGGCTGCCAAGGTCGTTTGACCGATCGGGGCAAGGGAGAGAAAGGCAGTCGCTGCGAAAAGGGCGCATCTCATCGGGAACCTCCGCTCGATAAGAGGATTCTACGACGGCGATTGCGGCAACGTGGTGACGCGGCGTCGGCGGCCTTGAAAAATCCTGCACGAAGGCGCTACGTCGCGTCCGCCGGCGCTGGGCCGGGCAGGAGATTTGACGTGACGATATCGATGTATGAGGCATCCGTGCCGGTGTTTTCGGCCAGGCTGAAAGCGCTTTCCAATGTGCTTGCGACCGCCGAACAGAATGCGCTGGACCGCAAGATAGACCCGCAGGTTTTTCTGACGGCGCGGCTGGCGCCGGACATGTTCGCCTTGACCAGGCAGGTGCAGATCGCCACCGATCATGCCAAGGGCGCGCCGTCACGGCTCGCCGGCCGCGAAGTGCCGAAATACGAGGACAATGAGGCGAGTTTTGCCGATGTCCAGGCTCGCATCACGAAGACGCTCGACCTTCTCGCGACATTTTCGGCTGCCGAATTCGACGGCTCCGATGACAAGATCATCGAGCTGAAGCTTGGTGGACGCGAAAGCTCGATGCCCGGCCTGCAGTATCTGCTGCATGTGGCCATGCCCAACTTCTATTTCCATCTCACCACGGCTTACGACATCCTTCGCCACAATGGCGTACCGTTGGGCAAGGCGACGTTCCTGGGATCGCGCTAAGGAATTGAATTTTTTGGAGGTGTCCCGGACCGATCCGGGACATCCTGAACACCGGATGCAGCTAGCGAATGGACATTTCGCGGGCGATGCGGGGGAAGTCGGCCGGCTTGATCCCTATGTCGGCGCGGTCGGCATTGCTCATCGAATGAAGCAGCGCGAGCGCCGAGCGGTATCTCAGATGTTCCTGTGGCCGAGGCCGGGCGAACATTTCAGTGAAGAAACCCATGATTCAAGCCCCAAATTGGTCCTCCACGGCTGCCAATATAGGTGAATCGTGACAATTGTGCAGTGCAGCATTTGCATACCTGCCATGTCTTGGCGATTTTTTTCGCCATTTTCCGCAACCGGGTGAAACTTTTGCTGACGCGCATCGTAGCCTCGAATGCTGGCTGCATGGCTGCCACGAGGCGACGGCTAAATTCATTGAGATCGGTGCCATGCATTTTTAACGAGCCGGTTCTATGCTTCGATACCCGAATGGTCGGGCGAGGGGGAGGCTGACATCGCTACTGGCGCCAAGCGGGATTTCGCTTCGTTGCTCGACGACCTCTTCATCGCCCCCGACAAGAATGGCGAGGGCGAAGAGGCCGGCGCTCGTCCATCCATCCCGTTCGACTATCTTTCGGTGGCCGATGAACTCCATTCCGGCCGCATCAAGGTTTCCGCTGCCGAATATCGCGAGGCGGGCGCGGATCTGGCGACCGAATTCGCCGCTTTGCTCGATCATGCCAAGCTGGTTCTCGCCGGCGAAGAGCCAAAGCCCGAGGAGAAACTGCCGCCGATCGATCCCGAAGCCATCGCCGTCGAACTCGGCCTCAATCAGCCCAAGCAGGTCGCCGATTTCGGCCGTATGCGCCGCAGCTTTGCCTTTGCCAACCATCCCGACCGCGTCGCCCCACATTTGCGCCAGCGCGCCATGATCCGCATGCAAGTGGCCAACATGCTGATCGACGAGGCCAAGCGTCGTGCACTGGCCGGTGCTCGCCGCTAACCCGGCTGGTTCACGCAAAAGTCGGCCTGGCGAGGCTTGGAGAGCGGCTCTGCTTTGCCTATAGATGCGGCTCCTCCGCGCAGTCGCGCCAGCCTTCCTCCGGAGCCGAATCCATGCACAAACGCCGTCTCGGTCGGACCGATCTTCTTGTTACCCAGATCTGCCTGGGCTCCATGACCTGGGGCCAGCAGAACACCGAGGCCGAAGGCCACGCCCAGATGGACCTGGCTTTCTCGCGCGGCGTCAATTTCATCGACACCGCCGAGCTCTATCCGATCCCGCCCAAGGCGGAGACGCAGGGGCGGACCGAAAAGATCATCGGCAGCTGGATGAAGGCCAAGGGCAACCGCGACAAGGTGATCTTGGCCTCGAAGGTCGTCGGCCGCACGGCCAACAGCTGGTTTCGCGGCGACAGGCCGTCGCAACTGGTGCGCGCCGATATCTTTGACGCCATCGACAAGTCGCTGACCAAGCTCGGCACCGACTACATCGACCTCTATCAGATCCACTGGCCGGAGCGGGATATCCCCTGGGGCGCCAACCCGACGCGCGTCGGCGCCGTGTCGCCTCGCGCCGATTCCGTCGGCGCACCGGCCGGCGAAACGCCGATCGCCGAGACGCTTGCCGTGTTTGACGAATTGGTGAAGGCAGGAAAGATTCGGCATTTCGGCCTGTCGAACGAGAGTTCCTGGGGCGTGATGCGGTTCCTTGCCGAAGCCGACAAGGGTATCGGCCCGCGCGTCGGGTCGATCCAGAACGCCTATAATC